>NZ_JBEXKU010000028.1:0-85174 GCF_040609575.1 Streptomyces sp. NPDC004647
ATAATTGCTTATACCTCCTGCTATTTTTATTTTTTTTTTTTGGGAGTTTTGTTCTGGGGGTGTTCGGCGTGGGGGGGGGCGCCGGGGGGGGGGCGGGGGGCGGCCCGCCCGCCCGACAGCACCTCGCCGTACGCCTGCATCAGATCCGGCAGCCGGAGCGTCGCCAGGTCCTCGCGGGTCGGGACGCCGCTGTATCCCGACAGCCGCAGATCGCGGTAGGCGCAGCTCTTCTCGTACAGCGTGCGTAGGAAGCGGCCGTTGCCCAGCTCGTCGATCCAGCCCTGGTCGACCACATGCCCGCTGATGCTGCGCAGTTCGTCGACGGCCTCGTCGTCCCAACAGTCGCCGTTCTCGGCAGCCAGCACCTCGCCGATCCTGGTCAGCTCCAGCGGACGGTAACTGGGAAAGTCCACCCGGGTGGTGAAGCGGGAGCCCAGCCCCGGGTTGGTGGTCAGCAGCCGGTCCATGCCCTCCGGATAGCCGGCGAGTATGACGACGAGGCGGTCGCGGTTGTCCTCGGCGCGCTTGAGGAGGACCTGCAAGGCCTCGTCGCCGTAGGCGTCGCCCTTGCTGTAGCCGCTGTTGGAGAGGCTGTACGCCTCGTCGACGAAGAGCACTCCGCCGAGCGCCGAATCGATCAGCTCATTGGCCTTCACCGCCGTCTGGCCGAGGAACTCGCCCACCAGATCGGCCCGTTGGGCCTCCACCAGGTGGTCCCCGCCGAGCAGCCCGAGCGCGTAGAACACCCGGCCGAGGATGCGGGCCACGGTGGTCTTGCCCGTCCCGGACGGGCCCGAGAAGACGAAGTGCCGCTTCGGCGGCTGGACGGGCAGGCCCTGCCCGGCGCGCAGCCGCGCCATGTGCAACTGCGCAGACAGCGCGCGCACTTGGCGCTTCACCGGCTCCAGACCGACCATCCGCTCCAGTTCGGCCAGCGCCTGCTGGAGCAGTACGGGATCGGGGGGCCCGGCCGGCAGCTGTGACGGCGACGGCTGCACGGGGATGACGGCCTTCTCGCGTACGGCGTCGGCGTCCACCGGGGCCATACCGGGAACCAGCTCGTCCGGGTCCGGGACGGTCGGCAGTTCGCGGCCGTCGGCGCCGCTGTCGGGGGACAGCAGATCGGGGTCGGTCGTCGCGTCGATCGCATCCTGTCCGATGCCTGCCAGGGAGACGGACGCCAGGTCCCCGGCCTCGTCGAGACCGTCCCCCTCGGATATCGCGGCGAGCCGGGCGGCGGTGTCCATGAAGGCCGGGTCGACCCGGTGGACGGCCCGGTACAGCGGCAGCGCCGCGGCGCTGCGACCGGTGCCCTCGTGCGCGCGGGCCAGCCAGTAACGCAGCTCCTTGCGCTGCGGCTGCTCGCTGCGGCAGCGCATCAGAGCGGCCGAGAGCAGCGGCTCCGCCTGGCCGTACATCTCCAGCCGGACCCGGGCCATGCCGCCGAACAGCCCCGCCTCGATCCCCAGCAGCGGGTCGTCGAGCAGTGGCTCGGTGTGGCGTACGAGCTGCTCCCAGTCCTTGACGAGATAGGCGCGGCAGGAGTGCAGAAAGCGCACCTGCGGGTCGGTGTCCACGGGCGGGCAGCCGGCCAGCGCCCGGTCCAGCTCCGGGACGTGCCGCCCGTCGAGCCAGTGGGAGGCATGCGCGAGCAGCAGGTCGCGCGGGCTCTCCAGGACGGGCTGCACCCACCATCCCAACCAGTACCAGGAGTTGAGCCGACGGCGGTGGCGGGCCCGCTGCTCGCCGAAGCGCTCCCTGTGGCGGTACATACGCAGCAGCGCGGTCGTGGTGTCGACGCGCAGTGCGTGCAGGCCGAGCCATCCGTCGGCCATCCCCGGGTCGATCAGGACCGCGGCCCGGAATTCCTCCTCGGCGTGCGCGTACGCCCCCATCGTGTAGGCGTCGACGGCACGCAGCCAGGCCAGATCGGCGGGGGCGTCCGAGCCCTGCATGCCGATGTCCATCACGTCCCCCACAAACCGTGCCCCCGTGGTGTGCCGCCGGGCGTGTGCCGAGCGGCTGCCTTTCCGAACCGCCGCGCTGTGGACGGGAGTTGCCGTGCCTCCCGCACGCATCGTACCTGCGTCGTCGCCGGTGGCCGAGGTGCGGCGCGCTGACGATCAGGGAGGCGACCGGTATCCGGTCAGCCGCCGGGCCGCGGACGGGGTGGTGACCGAGGGTGAGGGATCGACGGCGGGGTGCGCTCGGAAAACGCTCATCATGGGCAGAACGAAGCCCCCGATCACGGGGGAACAACCGGGGGCTTCGCGTCTGAGGGCGGTCACGAAGGCCGCACATCCAGAACGTAAGACCTGTACGGCCCCCCGGTCAAGCCGAGTTGAGGCTCTCGTCCGGTGTCCTGCGAAGGTGGGATATGTGCCGCGGGCCGATCGCTCACTCACGGTGAACAGGCGGGCCGTTCATGCGGTCGCAGAAGGCCCCGGCAGCACCACGTACCCCTCGGTTCCCTGCCGCACCAGAAGGTCGGCGTAGGGCCGGGAGGGGTCCGTATCGAAATGTATCTGCTCGGCTTCCACCCAGCCGTCCCAGAATCCGGACAGGCCGGGTCCGTCGCGCAGTCGGCCGCGCTGCCAGGACGTGTGCTCGGGCACCTCCAGCCACAGCAGACACGCGAGCTGCGGGCGCAGGGCCCGGCGCCCGGCCCCGACGCCCTCGACGAGCACGACGGGGGCGGGCGGAAGCTGCTCCTCGTGGGTGAAGCGGCGCCGGACCCAGTCGTATGTGCGGTAGCGGGCGGGCTTGCCGAGGGAGAGCGGGGCGAGGACCTGTTCGCGGAGCCGGTCCGTCCACTCGAACAGCTCGTCGTGCGTCGCGAGATCGTCCAGGTGCAGCACCGGGGCGCCGCCGAGGGCGGTGGAAAGACGGGCGGCGAAGGTGCTCTTGCCGGAGCCGGCGTGGCCGTCGACGGCGACCAGCCGTACCGGCCCGCAGGACGGCGGCAGGGCGCGCAGCCGCCGGGCTAGTGCGCCGAGAGCGGCCGGGGCGGGCGGAGTCGGCGGATTGGGCGGTGTCGGCGGATTCGGACGGTCCACTCGGCTCACCCTACGGGCCCCGTCCGTCGCGTCCCTGGTCACGCCCCTGGTCACGTCAGTGGTCCTGACCAATATTGGTACGGGGACGCCCGCGTGGGCTCTGGCCGAAGCGCGTCCCGAGAGGCGATAGTTGAGCAGCTGTCGTGCACCTGCAACCTCTCCGGACGACTCGATCACGACTGGGGGTCCACCCACCATGATCAGACCCACCCCACCCCGGCGCACTGTGCTGGCCGCCGTGCTGGCGGCAGCGGCGGGGGCCGCGTCGGCGCCCTCCGCGTTCGCCGCTCCGGCCGCGTCCACCACGGGAACGGCAACAGACGCAGCCGCAGGCGCCGTCGTCGGCAGCGGTTCAGGCTCCGGCGGTGGCTCGGGCTCCGGTTCCGGTTCCGTTTCCGGGAAGGGGGTCGCCCGCGTGGATTACCACGGCTGGACCACATACGCCGACTGGCGCGGCGGCACGGCCCGTGGCACCCGCGCCGTGGCCGGCTCCCGGCCCGGGGTCGTCATCGACAGCCCGGCCGGCCGCATCGACTACCCCGACCCGCACACCGGCAAGACCGCCAGCTGGGCCTATGCCACGTGGACCGGCCCGGTCCGGAAGCTCGCCACACCCGCGAGCGAGGTCGTCGCCTCCTGGAACGCGAGCACCCCGGCAGGCACCTGGCTCCAGGTCGAGCTCCGGGGCACGTACACCGACGGCAAGAACACGCCGTGGTACGTGCTGGGCCGGTGGGCGTCGGGCGACGCGGACATCAAGCGCACCTCGCTGGACGACCAGACCGACGGCAAGAGCACCGTCTGGACCGACACCCTCTCCATCGACGACACGGCGAGCGGCCTGCGCCTCGCCTCGTACCGGCTGCGTCTCACGCTCTACCGGAAGCCCGGCAGCGGCGCTACGCCGAAGGTGTGGCGGATCGGCGCGATGGCCTCCGACGTCCCGGACCGCTTCACGGTGCCCGCGTCGAAACCGGGGGAGGGGGCGGGGCGCGAGCTGAAGGTCCCGCGCTACTCGCAGAACATCCACAAGGGCCAGTACCCGGAGTACGACAACGGCGGCGAGGCCTGGTGCAGCCCGACCTCCTCGCAGATGATCGTCGAATACTGGGGCCGCAAGCCCACGAAGAAGGACCTGGCGTGGGTCAACCCGGCTTTCGCCGACCCGCAGGTCTGCCACGCGGCGCGCTTCACGTTCGACTACCAGTACGAAGGCTGCGGCAACTGGGCCTTCAACGCGGCCTACGCGGCCACGTACCGCGACATGCAGGGCATCGTCACCCGCCTCGGCTCGCTGGGCGACGTCGAGAAGCTGATCAGCGCCGGAATTCCGGTCATCACGTCCCAGTCCTTCCTGGAGCCGGAACTCGACGGCGCGGGCTACGGCACGGCAGGCCATCTGATGTGCATCGTCGGCTTCACGCGCGCGGGCAACGTGATCGCCAACGACCCGGCGAGCGACACCAACGACGCGGTCCGAAACGTCTACAAGAGGCGCCAGTTTGAAAATATCTGGCTGCGGACGAAGCGATACGGGGCGGATGGCAAGGTCAAGAGCGGTACGGGAGGCGTCGCGTACCTCTACTGGCCTGCTAAGCCATCACCAAGTCAGCACCGGGTTCTGAAGGAGCTGGGGATCCGCTGAGCATGTGCGCCCCGAAGGTGGCGTCGACGACCTGACGGCAGCGGTCGCTGCCGTCCAGGGCGAGGTGGCCGTAGGTGTCCACCGTGATCTTGATAGAGCTGTGCCCCATCCAGCGGGATAGCTCGTGGATGGGAACACCGTTGCTCAAGGTCACGGTGGCCCACGATTTCCGGATGGGGTCTGGATGGATCATGCCTCCCGATTGGTTTCGGACGGGGAGGCGCAGCCGCTCCCGCTTGGGCTGCTCGACGACCGCGCCCGTCCAGGTGCTGGCCTGGAAGCATGTCGCTCTGCGTGCCCGGGCGAAGGTTCCGGTCGTCTGTGTTCATAGCCTCACTGTGCCGTGAGCAGTGGCCGGAGAGGTGGAGACAACGGGCGTACGCACCATGCGGGCCGGTGGCCTCACCGACAAGGTGCGGGCCTCGGAGAGTGGCGGTTGGCAAGCTACGGACCACAAGGCGACGCTGTGTGCGTTTGATCGATTACTGATGTGTCGACAGCGCGGAGGCGAACAGGGGCCAGGCAAGCCCCGCCAGGGCGTCGATCTGAACGCCCGCGTCCTTCATGGGTCAGTCCTCCCTGTCATCGCGAGCGACTGCCATCCCGAGGTTCAGGGGAACCCGGGCGACGGTCGGCAGTGTCTCGACAACGCTTCCCAGCAGATCGCTCATCCTGTCCCGGCCGAAGCGCCGCACGCCCAACGCCATCGTGCCGATCACATCCAGATCCGCGACATCAATGGGGGCTGCCGCCTTGTCCCAGGTCAGCGTATTCGCCATGGCGAGATCGACCGTCCTGGCGTACGCCGCGACAGCTCGGACAGAGTCGCAAGATAGGACGAGGCCGCCCGATCGTCGTGCCGGTCGAGGAGATTCAGTGCCAGGCTCCAGAACATGCGGACCGGCATGCCCAGCGAGCCCATGGGAACCACCCCCCTCAAGTGAGGGGACTCCGCCGCGAAACTCGCGAGCCTTTCGGCTTCCCCGTATCCCGGCCTGTTCAGCGCGGCGCAGGCCAGCAGCAGATAGGCCTGCTGCTGAGCGTGGCCCAGCAGGTCGTCCGCCGGTCCCTCCTCCCGGCCGATCGTGTCCGCCACACTGCCGTGCTGGACGAGCCGCCTCATCCAGGCGCTACGGGTGAACGGTTCGACACCGGCCGGTTCCACCGAGGCCCGGAGAAACGCTCCGAACGCGAGCCCTGCGGCAGTGAGCAGATCGGCGGCACGCAGGAGCGGGCCACGAGCCCCAGCCGGATCGATCAGCAGACGCCACTGCCCCGCCAGCCGGTAGGCTGACGCTGCTTCGACGAAGGCGGCTGGGGGCTCCCGTCGGGGGCCTTCTTCCCTTCGGACCGACTCCGCTTCCCGCAGAACGAGTTCCGCGTAGGACTCGTGGAAATCCGCCGCGATGCGAACCTGATACCGGGACAGTTGCAAGGGATCCAACGGCGAAGTCGCCATCTCAGATCAGCTCCCTCACATTGCTCAACGCCTCGGGCTCGGTGAAGTCGGTGTTCAGGTACTCCCATTGCCGCTGCATGTCCCCTGCTGGACGGTCCCAGACCCATTTCTCGCAGCTGCGGATCTGATTGGCGGGCACGTTGACCTTGGCGGTCACCTCGCCCTCGGTCTGATACGGCGAGTACCTGCGGTAGGTGTTCAGGTCTCGGATCTCTTCGGCGACACCCTGCACCTCCACCGCGGAGCGCGGCGCCAGAATGACCCAGCATGTGTAGAGGTAGGCCACTCGTTCGGCACCGAAGCGGGTACCGAACCACAGTGCCGTGTGGCGCGCGGTGTGGACGAAGTTGGTCTTTGCCATCGCGTCTCGTTCCACCGTCCCGCACGCGAGGGAGATGAAGGGGCTCTCCTCGCAGAACGGGAGCCCGGTGGTCGGGTCGATCGTCTCGAAGTGGTTGACATGCAGATTCAGATTCTGCTCGGTGAGCTTGCCCGGTACCTGGTTGAGTGGGAGGGGGTTGTGCTTCAGCCACCAGCGGCTCACGAGACCGTCCTGGCTGTCGATCAGCCTCCGGGCTTCGTTATCACTCGGCAACGACAACCCCTTGATGCACCACTGCACGATCATGCTCGTCCCCCGATGCGGCGCGCGTGTCAGACCCCTCAGCCTAGAACAACACGCCCTTGGCCGAACCGAATTGGCCCAGCGTCGAAGGCGCGAAGTGAGTCTGGTTGTCCGCGCTTCGGACTTGCCGAAGGGGTAGGAGTATGTGCGGGCCTGCCAGTTGATCCATCCCGCGCTGCTCCTCCTGCCCCTGGGACTGGCCAGCGCCCTCCAGCTCCTCGGCCCGGTCACACTCGCACTGCTCACCTCTCGCCGCCTCCGCGACGCGGGCTGCGCTGTCCTGGCCGGATGCGGAGTGTGGCTCTTCAACTCCCCGCACGGCGCCCGCTTCCCGCTCTCCGGGGGTGCTTCTCGCCCTGGCCGCGGGGGGCATCCGTGGCCGCCTACCTGCTGCTGAGCAAAAAAGGTGGGAGCCCGCAGCACGGGAGGCGGTCCGCTGGCCCTGGCGGTGGCTCGGGCGGCCGTGCTGACAGTGCCGCTCGGCGTAGTGGATCAGGGGGCCGAGCTCCTCGCCCCCCAGATGCTGCTGACCGGGGCCGTGGTGGCGGTGCTTTCGGCCGTGCTCCCGTAGTCGCTGGAGCTGACAGCCGTGCGGCGGCTGCCGGCGCGGACAGTGGGCGTGCTGACCAGTCTGGAACCTGCGAGCGCGGGCCTTGCGGGAGTGCTGGTCCTGGACGAACACCTGAACACCGTGCAGTGGGCGGCTCTGGCGTGTGTGGGCGCGGCGAGCGCCGGGGCGGTGGTCCGGCGGGAGGAAGCGCGGCGAGGCGGCTGCGGACACGGGCCGAATGGGCCAGGCCCGGAGGAGCGACGGCGGGCGGAGTCTCGTTGCCGAAGCGGGCCCGCGCCGCGGTGGCCGTGGCTGACACGACCCTTCCCAATATGGCCGTAGTAGCCGTGCAGTTGTCATGTGAGCATAAGATTCCAATGGGAGTTACTGGGCCAGGGGAAGGCATTGCGGTGAGAGGCTTACTCGCGGGGGGCGCTGCCCTCGCCGTTCTGGGTGCCGCGGGCGTGTCGGCGGCGCGGGCGGCTGCCGCTCGCATCGAAGGGAATCCCGATCCGTTCCCGCGGGAGCGGCTCGCACGTGAGCCCGAGGGCGAGGAGGTGTTCATCCCCCGGCCGGACGGGACGGTGCTGCGCGCGCTGGTCGCGGGGGAGGGGCCGACGATCGTCCTCGCGCACGGTTACGGCGCCTCGCTGCTGGAATGGAACCTGCTGTGGCAGGGCCTGCGCGCGGCGGGTCACCGCGTCATCGCCTTCGACCAGCGCGGCCACGAGCAGTCCACGCTCGGCCGCGACGGCGCCGGCTCCGGGCCCATGGCGGAGGACTACGCCGCCGTAGCGGAGCACTTCGACGTGCGCGACGGGGTGCTGGTCGGCCATTCGATGGGCGGATTCATCGCGATCCGCGCGGTGCTGGATCACCCCGAACTTGTCCGCCGCCTGCGCGGCTTGGTCCTGGTCGCGACCTGGGCGGGCAAGATCTACCAGGGGGCGCCGCAGAACCGGCTGCAGATCCCCCTGCTGAAGGCGGGCGTCCTGCAGCGCTGGGCGCGCACACGGACTGGTGGCGTCCTGTTCGGCGCCGCCCAGTGCGGCAAGCGACCGTCCCCGGCGATGATCTCGGTATTCCGTGACGTCTTCCTGCGGCAGGACCACACCCCGCTCCCGCCGGTTCTCCGGGCCTTCGCCGCGGAGGACCGCTACCCGCGCCTGGCCGAGATCACGGTTCCGACCGTCGTGGTGGTCGGTTCGGCCGACCGCTCCACGCCGCCCGCCCACGCGCGGCGGCTCGCCGCGGGCATACCCGGTGCCCGACTGGTCGCCGTGCCCGACGCCGGGCACATGCTCAACTGGGAGGCCGTCGACGCCTTGACCGAGGCTGTGGTGTCGCTTACGGCCGATGCCAGGGAGAACTCCTGATACGGCCGATGCCAGGGAGAACTCCTGACATGGGCCGCGCTCACGGGCACGGGTGTCTGCGTACAACCTCATGTGTTCAGCCATGCACGAGCTGACCTCCGCATGTCAGTCGAGGTCGGCTGAGCTGGGTTGACATCAAGGCACTGTCATCCGCCTGGTCGTGCATCCGCCTGGTCGTGCATCCGCCTGGTCGTGGAGAAGCTGCCCAGCGGCGGAGTCAACAAGCCCGTGTTCGCTGCGATCAGCGTGGCCGTTCTTTGGTTCCTTCGAGGGGTCTGGGTCGTCCTCGCCGTGTTGCGCTGTCGGGGCGCCTAGCCGGGTTTGTGGGGGATCCATTCGCTGCCGTCCAGCGGGTGGCCGTACTGGGGGCGGCCGCTGAGGCTGCTGGTGCGGAACGGCCTGCCCTGGTCGTCGATGCGCAGTCTTCCCTGGCGGCCACCGCTGGACCACTCGAGCTCCAGATACCAGCTCACATCATGAGAGGTCGTCCGGGCGGTGACATAGAAGACCTCGGGATCGGTCTCGCTGACTCTGTGGGGAAAGTCCCGCTGCCCGGACTTGGGTGTGATCTGCGGACGGCCGGCGTCGAGGTTGACCGCGTACGACTGGGTGGAGACGTCACCGCCACAGCCGACGCCGATGAAGCCCATGCCGTAGGCGTTGTGGGCCAGCGGCGCTTTACTTCGCACCACCCGTACGTGCATGGCCTGCAGCACCACGGTGTCCTTGCCGGTGCCCTGGACGGTGAGTTCGAGCCGCTGGCTTTCGGCGGAGACGCCGCCCAGCGCGTGCACCCAGCCCGGGGCGTCCTGCTCGGTGGGCGGCGGCGGCACCTCGGCCGGAGGACGGTTGATCAGATAGCGCTGACTGCACGGGTCCTCCCAGGCGTAGGGCCGAGTGGCCACCGTGAGGGGGACCGGCGCTTGCGAGCCTGCGGGGGCGGTCACCGTGTTGCTCGCCGACGGTGAGGACTGGTCGGCCGCCGTGCGAGACGCGGTGGGTCTTTCACTGGCGGAGGCGGGCGACGAAGGGGATGGGCGCGGCAACTCCCGGGCGGGGTCGTCGGCGGTGGGCTCGGCGCCCACTGTCTGCTTGTCCTCGCCGCCCTCGGGGAGCAGGGGCGTGGCGAGCACGGCGGATGCGACGAGGACGGCCAGGGCGGCTGCGGCGTATAAGGCACGGCGTCCGGTTGAGGCGGGCCGGGGCGTGCCGGGGCGGTGCCAGCGTTCGGACGGGACTGTGGGGACATCGATGGCCGACCCGCTATCCGGCACTGACTCCGGCTCGATGACGGGTCCGTCGCCCGGCGAGGTCCCGGGCTGTTTTCCACCGGCTGTCCCCGCCGGCTTGCGCTCCTGCTGCCGCGCCGCGTCCGCCACGACCCACCGCCGGTGGACCTCGATCAGTTCCTCCGGCGTGGCCTTGCACAGTCGGGCGAATCGCTCCATGGAGGCGTACTCGCTGGGCACCGCTTCGCCGTTGCAGTAGCGGTGCAGTGTGGAGGCGCTCATGTGCAGCCGCTTGGCGAGCGTGCCGTAACTCAGCCCGGAACGGTCTTTGAGCTCTCGCAGCAGCGCTCCGAAAGTGGCCATCTCCTCAGCCGCCCCCATCGCTTCTCCCATCCCATTCGAGCATTCGAGGTGAGGGTCATTCCCCCAGGTCACAGCCGGTGCGAACGTTCGAGCCTCCCTTAGTCACGGCCGGTTGCAGCCGGTGGGACGAAGTGCGGCACAAGCTGCGGTCATCCAAGCACGCCGCCCGGCGACCGGCTGAGCGGCCCTTCCCGAAACCCACCCTGCAACGGATCGGATCAGCCATGTCTGCCTACGCCACCCGCCTGTTCACCACCGCCGCAACCGTCGTGGTTGCGGCGCTCTCGCTGACGGCATGCCAAGACGGGCAGGGCGTGCGAGACGGGAACAGTGCCGCCGCGCCCTCGTCACAGCCCGCAAAGACCCAAGGTGCGGACCCCAATGCGGGCGCGCAAGGTTCGTCTTCACCCGCGGAGTCCAGCGGTTCCTCCGACGACTCCTCGGACGCCACCGGCACCACCGGCACCACCGGTACGTCCGGTTCGAATGCCGCGGCCAACGGTGTCCCGTGCACCGGCGCCAACACCGAGGTCACCGCACGGCCGGTCACACGTCCCCTCAACCACCTGCTGATCACCGCCACCAACACCGGCTCCAAGAACTGCGCCCTCTACGGCTTCCCGGCCGTGCGGTTCGACGACGCCCAGTCCGTCCCCCCGGCGTTCGCAGAGACCAAGCCGCAGGCGGTCACCACGCTCGAGCCGGGTGAATCCGGCTATGCGGGCGTCCGACTCTCAGCGGCGGACGGCAGCGGCTCCCACGGCTCCACTGCGAAGAGCCTCGCGGTCTCCTTCTTCGACGCCCGCAACAACGGCATCGGTCCGGCCGCCCACCCCGGGCTGCCCGCCCAGGGCGTCCACGTCGACGATGCGCTACGCGTCACGTACTGGGTGCCGGACGCCGAAGACGCCCTGCAGCACTGATGGATGCCCGGCAGCACTGACGGATCACCAGGGTTCACTCACCGCTGCGCCGGTGCAGCCGGGTCGTGGCAGGTGTGACGTCGGCGACGCCGAGCATCCCGAGGAGCCCTATGTGCATCTCACACCCGGAATGAAGTCCATCAAGGGGGACGATTTTGTCCGCACTGAGACATGCCCGAAAGTTATCTCTGATCGCCGTCCTGGCGATCATGGCAGGTCTGCTGTCGCTGGTGTCACCGACCCACGCCCGCGCCGACGATCGGCCGCTGACGACCACTCCGATCGTCACATGGAACATGGACGGGCAGGGCGACGGCAGCAAGTGGGCCTCGCTCAGACAGTTCATGAACGGCGGCGCCCAGATCGCGCTTCTTCAGGAGGCGGGATCGACACCACCTGGCAGCGCCGTTTCACAAGCAGCCTATGTGACGGCAGACGGTGATCGGATCACCCAAGGAACGTGGAACCCGGGAACCAGCAGCCGGCCCGAGGGGCCGTACGACGTCTACTATCTGCAGACCGATCAGAACCCGACGAATGGCGGCCGGGTCAACACCCTGATTGTGACGAACGGGACGCCTGATGAGCTGCGGGTGGTTCCGAATCAGGGCGGGCGGGCTGCGCTCGGTGCCCGGTTCGGCGACCACTGGTACTTCACGTGGCACGCAAGTTCCCGCGGCGGCAGTCCCAATGACTCGTCGGCGATGATCACTCAGATTCGTGACTCCGTGCGCACCTGGGGAGGGGTGGACGCCAACGGCAACAGCCAACACAGCTTTACCGTCGGCGCCGACTTCAACCGTATTCCGGCGAATCTGATGAATGAGACGGCATTCCCGAACGGCGTCCACGTCTACAATCCTGGACTCCCCACTCGATGGCCGAGTCGGCGGGAGTACGACTACTTCGTCTCGTCGTCGGCGGTGCAGAACCCCGCCGTCACGCGCATTTCCATTCCTCGTACCCAGTCGGACCACGATGCGACGTGGATCGGCGCGATCCGGGGATCGGCCGATCTTGTGAAACTGCCCGGATTCGAGCTGGCGGTGGCCGGCGATTCCATCAGTGAAGGCTTCCGGAGCGTGGACGGAAACGGGTACCGGAACGATCTCTACCGCGGCCTGCTGGACTGGATCAATGTGGCGTGGTCGCCGATTTCCAAACGGTCCCTGAAAATGGTGGGGTCGCGGCAGAACGGAAACATGCCCGACTCTGACCACGAAGCCGAAAGCGGCAACCGGATCGAGCAGGTCGCCGAGCGGCTGGCAACGTCGCTGCCTAGGCTCCGGCCGAACCTCGTGACGCTCATGGCCGGCACCAACAACGTGGCGCGCGACAACGAGCCGGGTGAGGTGGCCGCCCCCAAATTGAGTGCTCTCATCGACCAGATCCACAAAGACGCACCGGGCGTGACAGTCGTGGTGGCGACGGCCATCCGCGTGAAGTCGGACGCCGGCGACCAGGCTCGGATCGACGACTACAACAACCGGGTCCGTTCGCTGGTGGAGTCGAAACGAAGCGCCGGCAAGAAGGTCGTACTGGTCGACATGGACGGATTCCTCCAGACGAGCTACATGTACGACGACCTGCATCCCAACGACTCCGGTTACACCAAGATCGGCAAAGCGTTTCTCGGCGGCATCGCCGCGGCGCTGCTCCAAGACCTGATCACCGCCCCGTCCGGCGGCGGTCCTACGTCCTGCACCGACGACCAGCGCCGGTGGGAGGTGCGGACGAAGTTCGCGGCCGGTGTCGGTAGGCCCGAGCCCGAGCACAACGTCGGGTTCGCCGACATGGACGGTGACGGCCTCGACGACTACCTGTCGATCGGTGAAGGTGGTTCGGTCGATGTCTGGTACAACCGGGGCGGCGACAAGGACGGCAAGCCGGGATGGCAGCCGGGCGGCCGGATCGCCAAGGGCCTCGGCCTGGACCCGTCCAAGCACAGACTCGAGTTCGGCGACGTGGCCGGCGACGACAGGGACGACTATCTGGTCGTCGACAAAGCCACCGGCGCGGTGGACGCCTACATCAACGAGGGCGGCGACCGGCCGGACGGCACCCCGGGATGGTCGGTGCGCAAGGGCTTCGCCAAGGGCACAGCCGAGGCCACCAACGGCCTCGTGATCTTCGGCGACGTGGCCGGTAGCGACAAGGACGACTATGTGGTGGTCGACGCCGGCATCACCCTCCGCATGGGTGCCATGTACGCCTGGGAGAACACGGGCGGCGACCAGGGCGGCTCGGCGGGCTGGGTGCCGCTGGGGAAGATCGCCCAGGGCGTGACCCGTGACGTCACCACCCGGTTCCGGTTGCACAACCACGACTGTGACGGCAAGGACGACTACTGGGCGCTGCACGACAACGGCGCGGTCGACGTCTGGATCAACAAAGGCGGGGACAAGCCGGACGGCACGCCAGGATGGGCGCCCCGCGGCCGGACCGCCGCGGGCGTCGCCAGGGCCAATAACGTCCGATTCGGCGACGTGGACGGTGACGGTCGTGACGACTACCTGGTCGTCGGTAGCGACGGCTCGGTCGACGCGTACCTCAACCGAGGCGGGGACCCCGCCTAGGAACCAGATCGGATGGGCTGCCCGGCCGCACGGCCGGGCAGCCCTGCCCCGCCCACCACGATGATGCGCTCGGCCACCTGGTGGCGCGGCCGCGGCGACCGTACGGGAGCGGCGCAGCAACTCCGGTACCCCAGCAAGATACTGGGCGATTCGGCCGGCCTCGGCATCCGCGACGGCGAGCCGCAGGTCCTGGGCTGCCGCGGCCTGCACAGCCGCACGTGTCAGCTCCTGACAGTGCTCCCGGCGTACGGGAGCGCGGGGGGAGCGCGTGGGGCCGGGCCGGGGCGGTGGGTTGGGGAAGCGGGACGCGATGCGCGTCCGGCATTCAAGAGTCGCTGGGGGTGCCCGTGACCACCTGCAGCAGGACGTCGGAGACGAAGCGCTCCTGTTCTGCGGTGCTGGGCGCTGCGCCGCTCAGAAGCGTGCGAGTGAACAGCCAGGCGACGGCAACGGACATCACCGTTCCGGATACCGCCTCGTTGACGTGCTCGCCTCGAGCGAGAGCTCGCTCGCACACCGCCTGACCGTCCTTCCGGGACCGTTCGTAGTCCCTCCCCGTCAACTCCCCATGCAGAACAGACCGCTTGGAGGCTTCCCATGGCCATTGGTCTCTGGCCCGCGACCCGACACCCCCGACCAACGTGTGCATAGGCTTGCTAGGGCCAGAGCAGGTCCCGGATCCAACTCTTTTCGTGGCGGCGGTAGCGGAGCCGGATGTGGCGCCGCCGCTCGTCCCCTTGGAAGAATTCGACCTCGTCCGCCTGCAGGATGTACAGCGTCCAGCTCGGCACCGGTGCGTCCGGTTCGCGTTGCGCCCGTTCCCAGGCCGCGGCGGAGGCCTCCACCAGCTCCTCGTAGGAGCTGAGTGGCTCGCTTTGGTGCCCGACCAGTGCGGCCGCCAGCGCCCCGGTGGATCTGCGGTGCAGGTCCGCTTGGCTCTCCTCGGGGCCGGCTGCGGTGACCTTTCCCTGGATGCGGACCTGCCGTCCCACCGCCGCCCAGTAGAAGCCGAGCGCGGCGTCGGGCCGGGTGGCCAGCTCCCAGCCCTTGTGGCTGGTGCGGTGGGAGGCGAAGTGCCAGCCGCGGACGTCGGCGTCGTGCAGCATCAGCGTGCGGACCGACGGCCGGCCCTGCGAGTCGGCCGTGGCGAGCGTCATGGTGTGTGGCTCCGGGGCACCGGCCTCTGCGGCCTCGCGCAGCCACTGCTGGAAGAGGGGGAGGGGTTCGGCGGGGGCTGCAGCCGGATCGAAGCTGGGCAGTTCACAGTCCCATACGCGCAGTGTGCGCAGGAGTTCGCGGAAGGCGGCCTGCTGGTCCTGGTTCATGGATGCCATCCAACCCTGGGGGCGGCCATCAGCACCATCGCACTCGGCGGCGGCCGTTGACTGCGCTCGTCCGATGTGTGTCTGCCCCGGCCGTGGCCGCGGGCCGTTTCTCGGTGCGCTGGGTCAGTGCTGAGATTGCCACCAGAGAACGAGGAGACTGAAGGCGGTGCTCCCTGCTGCGTATGCGGCTCCGCGGGCGGCGTGCCAAGCGAGGGAGGGCAGGCGTAGGCCGGCGGTTCGGAGCCAATTGGGCTTGCGTCCGGTTCGGCCGCCCTTGGGGGCGTTCGGAAGGTCCCTACAGTTGGACATGGGAGTCGCCCTCCTGCGCTGTGCGGATTTACAATGGAAGCCTCAATGAGTTGAAGGTTCGGCATTCAAGGCTGAATGACGGCTCGTCCCGTCCGCGGTTCCGGCCAGAGTCTTCGAAGAACCATTTTGGAGGCCCCGAGAGCCTGAGGAATACGGCCGGTCAAGCCATCCCGGAGTATCGCCTTGGTCGCCACGGTCAGAGTGTCGGCTTGAGGCCGACAGTGCTGACGCTCCGGGTAAGACGCTTCAGGACATCGATTCCAGAGCTGCCACTCGGTCATTCTGCGGCAGCGGTCACTGCTTCATGCTTGGGCGATAGAGGCTGTTGTACGGAACGCGCAGTCGCCCCTGCGACTGGGAGCTGTGCAGGCGGCCTCGCTCGGACGCCGACCCATCGGATGCGGATCTGTGTGGGGCACTATATCTCTTCGGGACGCTGGACCATGTAATTCGACGACCTGTTTCTGGGGCGTGGCTCTTTCGATTCCGGTCATGCCCAACCGATTGATGGCGGGTGAGGGAACCGGAAATGAGTCAGGTCGGCTCCAGCCGATCGTCTCCGGGCGCATGGAGTCAATTCGGTTCAGCGCCCTCCGGACTTGGTCACGTTCGGTTCCATGACGCGTCGCAGTGTTGTCCCGTCGGGCCTTCACCACGTCCTCTCCACGCTGGAGGTGTCCTCGACCTGTCTCCGGTAGATGTCGCAATCCACAGCGAGCCAGAAGGCCCTCACCCATTCAAGATCACACGTCAGCGATCACAGTCACCAACCTCCGTGGACAGAACACCTGGCTAGGTCCCTCCGGGCCCAGGTCCGCCCACCTCAGGTTCCGCCCCCCGGCCCATCCGCCTGGGACCCGTCCGCCCCGGACTCGTCCGTCGCAGGCCCGCCCGCTCTGGACGCCCCCGCCCGCAGCCCGTCCATCACGAGGTCCAGCAGTCGCGTCGCACGCGGCCGCCAGTCGCTGTGCGGGTCGATCTGCCAGAGCCCGGCAATGGCGAGCACGAAGTCGTCGGGAGTCAGCCCCGGGCGGATGGTGCCGGCCTCCTCGTTCGCGTTCAGCAGGAGCGTGACCGCCTGGGTCACCGGGCCGTGACCCAACTGGGCCAGGCTGCCGTACGTGCTGGTGGTCTTGCGCAGCGCGTCGGCCAGGCCGGCTTTGGCCATGGCGTACTGCGCCAGGCGGTCCATCCACTCCCTCAGGGCCTGGTCGGGTGCGCGGGTTCGGAGCAGCTGGACAGCGGCGTCGGCGACCTGCTGCATCTCGTAGCGGTAGACCTCCAGCACGAGGGCCTCGCGGTTGGGGAAGTTGCGGTAGAACGTCCCCTGCCCGACGCCCGCCTTCTTCGCGATCGCGCTCAGCGGTGCGTCCGCAGCCCGCGTCAGCTCGGCCAGCGCGACGTCCAGGATGCGCTCGCGATTCCGTTGCGCGTCCGAGCGCAGAGTCGCGCTCTTGTGTTCCTGCACTCGTCCTCCTTCCGGAATCACAGCCAAGCCCGGCCTTGCTAACCGGACAGCTGTCCGGTAAATTCGATGACTACCGGACAGCTGTCCGCTTAGGTCCACCATAGCGACAGATCCGGCCAGTGTGGCCGACCGGTGCCCATCGTCACTGGTTCATTTCACCCGCATCGCCCTCTCCCTCCCGGACTGTCTGCCGGGATCGTCTCGTTCGACGCGCATCAGCAATGCGAAAGAAGGCTGACCATGGCCCCATCGACGTCCAGCGCCATCACCCTGAACATCAATGGCGAGAAGTACACGCTGCCCGTCGACCATCGCACCACCCTGCTCGACGCCCTGCGCGAGCATCTCGATCTGACCGGTACCAAAAAGGGCTGTGATCAGGGCCAATGCGGCGCCTGTACGGTGCTGCTCGATGGGCGCCGGGCCGTTTCCTGCCTTCAGCTCGCGGTCGCGGCCGAGGGGCGCGCGATCACCACCATCGAAGGCGTGGCCGATGGTGAGCGGCTGCATCCGGTGCAGCAGGCTTTTCTCGACCTCGACGGCTATCAGTGCGGTTACTGCACACCGGGGCAGATCTGTTCGGCCCTCGCGGTGATCGAGGAACACGCGGCGGGCTGGCCGAGCGCCGTGACCGACGATGTCCGGCCCGAAGCGGGAGTGCCTGCGCTCACCACCGAAGAGATCCGCGAGCGGATGAGCGGCAACCTGTGCCGCTGTGGCGCCTATGTGTCGATCGTGCAGGCGGTCGCGCGGGCGGCGGAGGCGGCCGAGGCCGAGGTCAAGGAGCCGGCGGCATGAGGGAATTCGGCTACGCACGCGTCTTCGACGTCTCCGGAGCGGTCGCCCTGCTCGGCGCCGACCCCGACGCCCGCTTCCTCGGCGGCGGTACCAACCTCGTCGACCTGATGAAGACCGGCGTGGAGAGGCCCGCGACGCTCATCGACGTACGCGAACTTCCTCTCGACGGAGTCGAGTTCACTCACGACGGCGGGCTGGGCATCGGCGCGACCGTCACCAACAGCGATCTCGCGGCCCACCCCGAAGTACGGCGTCACTACCCGGCGTTGGCGCAGGCCGTCCTGGCAGGCGCCTCGGGACAGCTGCGCAACATGGCCACGGTCGGCGGGAATCTGCTCCAGCGGACCCGCTGCGGCTACTTCACCGACCTCAGCAAACCGTGCAACAAGCGTGCTCCCGGCAGCGGTTGCCCCGCCCTCACGGGCGAGCACCACAACCACGCGATCCTCGGTGCCTCCGAGCACTGCGTCGCCACCCATCCCTCGGACATGGCGGTCGCGCTCGCCGCCTTCGACGCCGTCATCTCGTACGAAACGGCGGACGGGCCGGGCGAGTTGCCGATCGCCGCGTTCTATCGGCCAGTGGGTGACACCCCGCACATCGAGACCGCCCTTCCGCATGGCGCGCTGATCACCGGCGTCACGCTGCCGCCGGCCCCGGTCGCCGCACACTCGCGGTACCGGAAGGTGCGCGAGCGCGCCTCGTACGCGTTCGCGATCGGCTCGATCGCCGCCGCGCTCGACGTCCAGGACGATGTCGTACGCGAAGTGCGCCTCGCGTTCGGGGCGGTGGCGTCCCGACCGTGGCGGGCCCGTGCGGCCGAGCGGGTGCTGATCGGCGGACCGGCGAGCGCGGAGGCGTTCGCCGCCGCGGCGGATGCCGAACTGGCGGCCGCCGAGGCGCTTCCCGAGAACGGATACAAGGTGACACTGATGCGTAACCTCGTCGTGGCCGTACTGACCGAACTCACCGAGGAGGCCGCCCGATGACCACGACGACCGGTATCTCCGCCGTGCCGGGAGCCGTCGGCTCCGCCCGCAGCCGGGTGGAGGGCCGCGACAAGGTCACCGGGGCCGCCCGCTACGCCGGGGAGATACCCTTCGCCGAACTAGCCCACGGCTGGCTGGTGTTGTCGACCGTGGCCCGGGGCCGTATCCGCTCCGTGGAGGACGCCCCCGTCCTGGCCATGCCCGGCGTCCTCACCGTGCTCCATCACGGGAACGCACCGCGCGTCGACACCGACTATGTGGGCATGCTGGGGCGGCCGAACCCGGTCCTCGGGATCTTCCAGCACGACCGTGTGCCCTTCGTGGGCTGGCCGGTGGCACTGGTCGTGGCCGAGACGTCCGAACAGGCCAGGGAGGCCGCCGAGGCGCTGGTGGTTCGATACGACGAGGAGCCGCACGACGTCGCGTTCTTCGCCGGGCGTTCCGGTGCGTACACGCCGGAGGACAACCCGATGGTCCAGGCCGAGACGGGGAAGGGCGACGTGGCGGCCCAACTCGACGCTTCCGCTGTCGTCGTGGACGAGGAGTACACCACGCCGGAGGAGCACCACAACGCGATGGAGCCGCATGCGGCGACGGCTCGCTGGGACGGCGGCCGGCTCGACGTCGTCGACTCCAACCAGGGCAGCACCTGGGTGGCGAGCGAACTCGCGCAGCTCTTCTCCCTCGATCCGGCCTCCGTACGGGTGCGGTCCGAACACGTCGGCGGCGGCTTCGGATCGAAGGGCATGAGCCCGCACCAGGTGGCCGCCGTGATGGCGGCGACCGTCCTCCAGCGCCCGGTCCGCGTCGTACTGACCCGACGTCAGATGTTCTCCCTCGTCGGTTTCCGCAGCCCCACGGCGCAGCGGATCAGACTCGGCGCCGACGCCGACGGCCGGCTGCGCGCGTTCGACCACCAGGCGCAGAGTCTTACGTCGACCGTGCATGAATTCATCGAGTCGAGCGCCGTGCTGGGGCGTGTGATGTACGACGCCGACGCGCATCACACCCTTCACCGGCTCGTACGGCTCGACGTGCCGACCCCGGCGTGGATGCGTGCACCGGGCGAGGCACCGGGATCCTTCGCCCTCGAATCCGCCCTCGACGAACTGGCCGAGAAGTGCGGCATGGACCCGATCGCGCTGCGCGCACGCAACGAACCCGAGATGGGTCCCGTGTCCGGGCTGCCGTTCAGCAGTCGCAATGTGCTCGCCTGCTTCGAGGAGGGCGCCCGCAGGTTCGGCTGGGCGGACCGGGACCCGCGTCCCGGCCTCCGCCGTGAGGGGCGCTGGCTGCTCGGGACCGGAACGGCGGCGGCCACCTTCCCCTCGGGAGTCGGCCCGTCCACGGCGGCCGTGACCGCTGAGTCGGACGGAACCTTCACCGTGCGGATCAACGCGGCGGACATCGGGACCGGGGCACGGACCGCGATGACCTTGGTCGCCGCGGACGCGCTGGAGGTGGACCCGGACCGCATCCGTGTGCGCATCGCGGACAGCGACCTCGGCCCGGCGATGTTCGCCGGCGGCTCGATGGGCACGCGCTCCTGGGCGTGGGCGGTGACGATCGCGGCGGACGAACTGCGGGAGCGACTGGCCCTGGGAGGCGGCATTCCGCCGGAGGGGATCACTGCCCGGTCGAACACCGCCGAGGCCATCGGCGCCCTCGCGAAGAAGGAACGGCACTCCTTCGGAGCACAGTACGCCGAGGTCGCGGTGGATGTCACCACCGGTGAGGTGCGCGTGCGACGGCTGCTCGGCATCTACGCCGCGGGCACCATCGTCAACCCGCTCACCGCCCGCAGCCAATTCATCGGCGGAATGACCTGGGGGCTGTCCATGGCCCTGCACGAGGAGGCGATCAGGGACCAGGCCTCCGGCGGCCACGTCGGCGCCGACCTCGCCGGCTATCACTTCGCCGCGCACGCCGACGTGCCGCTCATCGAGGCGGACTGGGTGGACGACCCCGTTCCGGACGACCCGGTCGGGATCAAGGGCATCGGCGAGATCGGCATCGTGGGCGTCGCCGCCGCGATCGCCAACGCGGTGTGGCACGCGACCGGCGTACGCCACCGGGACCTGCCGATCCGTCCGGACCGCGTCCTGCGGGCGGCGGACGAAGCCCGGCGTCGGCCGGCGGAGGGAGCCCGGAGTGCTTGACATCGCCGAGGAGTTGAACCGCTGGTTCGAGGAGGGCCGGGACTTCGCCGTCGCCACCGTCGTGACCGTTGGCGGCAGCGCGCCGCGCGGCCCTGGCGCCGCCCTGGCCGTCGACAGTCACGGCACCGCCATCGGTTCCGTCTCCGGCGGTTGCGTGGAAGGGGCGGTGTACGACCTGTGCGTCCAGGCGCTCCAGGACCGCCGGACGGTGCGGATGCGGTTCGGATACAGCGACGAGGACGCCTTCGCGGTGGGACTCACCTGCGGCGGCGTCATCGAAGTCCTGGTCACGCCGGTGCGCGCGGACGCGCCGGTGTTCCGGTCAGGGGTGTCGGCCGCGGACCGAGGAGAGGCGGCGGCACTCGCCCGGGTGGCCCGGGGCCCGGGCGAACTGCTCGGCAAGGCGCTGCTCGTCCACCCCGACGGATCGTACGAGGGCAGCCTCGACGGACATCCGGAACTGGACCGGACGGCGGCGGCGGAGGCCCGCGCGATGCTGGACACCGGCCGCACCGGCACCGTCGAGATCGCGGAGGACGGGTCGCGCTGCCCGGGCGGCGTGACGCTGTTCGTGGAGTCGAGGGTGCCGCCGCCCCGGATGATCGTCTTCGGCGCCGTGGACTTCGCGACGGCGCTCGTACGGGCGGGCAAGTTCCTCGGCTACCACGTGACCGTGTGCGACGCCCGGCCGGTCTTCGCCACCCGCGTCCGCTTCCCCGAGGCCGACGACCTCGTGGTCGACTGGCCGCACCGCTACCTCCGGCGCACCGCGACCGACGAACGAACCGTCCTGTGCGTGCTCACCCATGACGCCAAGTTCGACGTTCCTCTGCTGGAGACGGCCCTGCGGCTGCCGGTCGCGTTCGTCGGCGCGATGGGCTCGCGCCGCACCCACGAGGACCGCAACCGGCGCCTGCGCGAAGTCGGCGTCACCGACCGCGAGTTGGCTCGCCTGCGCTCCCCGATCGGCCTCGACCTCGGCGCCCGCACCCCCGAGGAGACCGCCCTGTCCATCGCGGCGGAGATCGTCGCGGCGCGCCGGGGCGGGACGGGGGTTCCGCTGACCGGTTCGGGGACGCCCATTCACCATGACGTGGACGGGAGGGAGGAGGGCGAGGCCCGCTCCCGAGCGGCGGCGTGACCCGGCTCGGCTGCCGACGAGCGCTGGCGGCGGCTGGACGGGCGTCGGACCCGACTCCTTCCGGGGCCGCGTCGCGGTCGGGCAACGCCGGGAGCACCTCGGCAGCTCTCCCGCCCACCACGGCCACCGGCACGTCATCGCCAGCGCCGTCGGGGGTCCCGGCGGCAACTGTCGGCACGGCCCCCCGCTGGACCCGGTGCCGGCACTGGCCGGGCTCGTCGCGGGGATTGCGGTGATGCGCTTGCTACTGGTCGTTCCCGTGCGGCGGCCGCACGCTCCCGGGACGGCGGCACATCACCTTGAAGCCGGATGACTGCACGGCAGTCCCGGTATTTCAGCCTGGTGGGAGGGGGGTGGCGTGGAGCAACCGGGGAGACACAGCGCGTTGACCTCAGGTGTGCGGTAGTGGAGACGATGCTCCAGCAGAAGCCGACGGCTGTGCGGGCTGTGTGGCCGGCAGAGGAGGTGGTCACTCAGGGGGTGTGGCCTGCAAGCCGCGGCGTGGAACGACTGTCTTCGCGCTCGTTGCTCCGGCAGGCTTCCGATCGGGGGAACACAGGGGGGGCGTCTCTCAGGTCAGGGTGGTTATGGGTGAACCGGGGGAGGTGTCATGACCCAGCGGATGGTGCGGGTGAGTGCGTGGCCGGCCAGCCGTACGCAGGTTTCCTCGACGCCTGGCAGGTAGGGCAGCCTGAGTGGCTTACGGGCCCACAGCGGGAGTGTGGACACCGCATTCGCGGCGAGGACGGCGTAGGGGGCCCGGGCGGCAAAGGGCAGTGGCGGGCGGAGAAGGATGAAGCGCGCCGCCTCGCGGGCCTCTTGCGTGGCGCGAAGCTCGGGACGGTAGGTGGCCAGTCGGTCGGCCAATTCGGCCTGGTCACGGGGAGGGTCGATGACACCGAGCGCGGCCGCTACCCGTGCGGTGTCGGCGACGTACGCGTCGCAGCCCGCTGCGTCCAGTGGATGCGCGCCGTAGCGCTTGTGGGCGCACAGGAAGCTGTCGACTTCGGCGACGTGCACCCAGGCGAGCAGGTGCGGGTCGGCGGCGTGGTAGGTCTCTCCGGCGCCGGTGGTTCCCTTCACACGGGCATGCACGGCTCGCACTCGGTCGACCGCCTGCTGTGCGTCGTCCGCGGTGCCGTAGGTCGTCACGGCGAGGAAGGTGCTGGTGCGCTGGAGTCGCCCCCAGGGGTCCCCGCGGTAGCCGGAGTGAGCCGCGACGGCGGCCATGGCCAGCGGATGCAGAGATTGAAGCAACAGGGCTCTCAGACCCCCGATGAACATCGAGGCGTCGCCATGGACGGTACGGATGGGCCGGTCCGGACCGAACCAACGAGGTCCGGGCGTGTCATGGATGCGGGCACGGTTGTCCGTACCTGCGGGGCCCGCAACGCGGGTGAACAGACTGCCACCGAGTCGCTCTCGCAGGTCGGAGACCGTGGGCGCGGAAAGGTTCACCCCACAAGTATCCTCCCGAAGGCCTGGTCCTCGGGGGTGGGGCCTCACCTCCGCTGTACGCAGGAGGTCACGCGGCACTGGCTCTGCCTCGATGTGCAACGCGGTCCGCCGCGGTCCGTCGCGGCCCGCTCGGCGACCGGGGGCCGAGCGGTCTCCGCGCGCAGCGGACCGACGCCCGTCGTCTCACCTGTCCTGCTCCTTCTTCGTGCCGTCCCGCTCGTGATCGGCGACCACCGCCTCGTCGAGCTGCCGTCGCTCCCGCCGGACCCGCTCCCGTGGATGTCATGTCCATGGCACCGACCAAAGGGTCCCGCTGTGCGACTCGCCGAGGACCAGGCCGGACATGAGGGTGCGGGGTGCGGACACGGACGGCACCTGGATCGACAGGGTGGGCCCGTTCCGGGCCGGGGCGGCAGGCAGCTGCCCCTCCTACGCCAGACGACACCGCCCGGCTCGCCGCAGATCCCGGCGCCGCGGAACACTCCCGCACGCGAGGGCTGTGGTGCGTAACGATTCTCCAAGGTATGGCGCAGACGTGAGTGCGAGCACGGGTGAAGAGGCCCGTAAACGATCACGGCCGGGGTGTCTCCTGTGGGGGGAGGCTTACCCCGGCCGTGTCCGCTCTTCCACCCTTTTCCAGCGATCCACGAGAAACGGAGCTCCAGTGAGCTACACCCACGAACCCTCGCCCGTGCCGAACCCGCATGGTGGCGAACGGAACCACGGGCGCAGCCGCCGGGACGGTGAAGGAGCGCACCGCGCCGCCCTGACCATCCAGACGATCGCGGACGTCGCCGCCGGCGCCCTCATCCTGTGGATCCTGCTGTACGTGCTCGAAGCCAACCAGGCGAACGTCTTCGTCGGCTTCGTGGAGGGCTTGGCGGGCTGGCTCGCCGGCTGGTCCCAAGACATCTTCACCATGGAGTCCGAAGGGCTGCGGGTCTTTTTGAACTTCGGCCTGCCCGCGATGATCTATCTCCTGATCGGCCATGGGCTGGCTGCGCGGATACGTCGAGCCTGAGCAGGAAGAGCGGCCCCACCCGGCCTTCGGCTCGGCCAGGTACGGGTGGTCCGGGTGCTGCTGAGGTTGAACGGCGCTGGGCGCACCCTTCGGGTGAGCGGCGTCCCGGGCGCCGACGTCCCGACGACGAAGGCCCCGACCGGTTTTCCCGGTCGGGGTTTTGTCGTACTGCCCTTGTGGGAGCAACGGCGGAGGACACGAGATGGGAACTCGTGTGCGAAGGTGCTGTTGCGAGACCGACCGAGTACGGGTGCGCGGCGCCCCCGAGCTCCCGCGCGGGCACCTACCCCCCGGGCGCCGAACGGGTTGACTCCGACGCCTTCTCCCCGAACACCGCGGACGGAGCCTGCCCGGTCTGCCATGGCCTGGGCAGCACCGCACCACTGAGGAGCTGAGCCGGGCGGACCATCGCCCAACTCAACGCGATGCCGCTGGCCGGTCTTGCCGAGGTGCTGCGGCCCGCCGCAGCAGAGCGGGGTGGATGACCTCCCCGAAGGTCCGGAACGGCAGGTCGCCGGGACGCTCTCCGCCGACCTCGTCGCCCGTATCGAGGTGATCAACGAACTGGGCCGGGGCTGTCTGAGCCTGGACCGTACGACGCCGACGCTCTCCCCGGGCGAGCTGCAACGGCTGCGCCTGGCCACCCAGTTGCGGTCGGGCCTGTTCGGGGTGTGTACGTCCTGGACGAGCCGTCCGCCGGGCTGCACCCGGCGGACACCGAGGCGCTGCTGAAGGTGCTGGTGCGGCTGCGGGAGGCAGGGAACTCGATGTTCGTGGTCGAGCACGAGACGGGGGTGGTCGCCGGGGCCGACCGGATGGTGGACCTGGGGCCCGGCGGCGGCGGCGCGGGAGGCCGCATCGTCGCGGACGAGCAGCCGGCGACGGTCCTCGGGCCTCCAGCCGCGCGGAAGGCCATACGGAAAGCCGTTCCCGGCGCGGATGCCCTGGCGACCACCGGCCCGCGGCGAGGGAGTTCAACGGCCACGACCACGCCGCTGGCGCCTGCTCCGGCACCGCGCCGGAACCGGCCAGTTGACGAATCGCCGGCCCTCCCCACGTTCGCTGTGGAGGAATGGGGCCCCGCGGTGTTCTGGCGCCGTATGCGACGGCCGGCCGTGTCGGCGTTGACGATTGACGGCCTGCTCCTCTTCGCCGGAATGGTGTTCGGCAGCGCCCCGGCCATGTTCGGGTACGCGCTCGTCGCCACACTGCTGCATCTGCTCTACGGCCTGAAGGTCTCGTTGCCGCTCCTGAGGGCCAGGGCACTGCGGGTCGGAGCAGACGGTCTCTCCGTGCGGCACGGCCCGCACACGCTCACGGTGCCCTGGCGGGACATCGCGTCCGTCACGTTCACCCGGGAGAAGAACAAGCGCGGACTCGCCCTGACGGCGGCCCTCAAGGAAGGAACGCACACACAGGTCCCCTACCCGCTCCGCGCCGGCAAGGGTGCGCTGAAGTGCACGATCGTCTCGTCCATGAAGGAAGAGACGAGCACCCGCGTGGACGGCCTCGAGACCGCGCTGCGGAGCTTCGCGGGCAGCCGCTACCAAACGCTTCCCGTCGCGCGCTGACAAGGTCCACGTTGCTCCGCAACGCGTCGGCGGTGCGAAGCAGTTGACGTACGCTCCCCGTGGTCGCGCGTGGATGGCTCACGCCGGATCCGCCGGGCGCGACACCCCCTTGGCCGTTCATCGTCCGACTATGGGCCGGGGCATCCCGATGAGGGACGAAAGCCCCGGCGCAGCGCCCGCGGCGAGCAGTCCCAGGCCGGTGAGGGCCGAGCAGGGTGACGATCAACGGGTGCTGGAACCGATCACCGAGCGGCTCCAGCAGGAAGATCCCGGCCGCGTAACCGCCATGCGCATGGCGGGGACGCTAGACCTTGACGCCGAGGTCAAGGCAACGGAGCGTTCGAGACGGCTGCTCCGGGCATGGCGGTGGTCCCCACCCCCCGGTCGTTGCCCTATCGCCTGCGGAGGAGCTCGGCACCGCTGCCATCGAGGTCGCCGCAGTACGTCGAGCGCCCGGTCATCGCCATCACCAGCGCCAAGGTTCAGCAGCAGGTCCTCAGGCACCAGCCCGGCCCCCTCCTTCCCTTGCTATGCGTTCAGCCAGTTTCTATTGTGGGCGCCGGGAGGTTTCCATGTCCGAAAGAGTTCTGGCAACACACAGCACCGACGGCACCAGCGAAAGCGGCCACGACCGCGACGGTGCCGCCCGCCCCCGGCTCCTGCCGCTGTCCGAAGATCGCTGGGATACGAGGACGCGCGAACTGATGGCCCGTGCCACGCGGGACCCGGGAGGCCGGGTCCCCAACGTCTTCACTACCCTGGTTCGCCACCCCGACCTGTACGAGAAGTTCATGCCCTTCGGCGGTCGGCTGCTCCGTACGGGACGGCTGCCGGGGAGGGTCCGTGAGCTGCTGATCCTGCGGACCTCGTTCAACACGTCCGCCTCGTACGAATGGGGCCGTCACACCCCGTTGGCGAGGGCCGCGGGCGTCACGGATGCCGAAATCGAGCGCATTCCGCTGGGCCCGGACGCCGAGGGATGGCCGGACCTCGAGCGCAATCTGCTGCGAGCCGCGGACGAGCTGCACTGCGACGCCCGGCTGTCCGACGCCACCTGGGACTTCCTCGCCGCCCACTTCGACGAGAAGGACCTGATCGAGATCACCATGCTCGTCGGGCAGTACCACATGGTGGCGTTCTTCCTGAACTCCGCCGGTGTGGAGCTGGACCCCGGCTTCGCAGGCGGGGGGTTCGAAGGGGGAGCTCGCAAGCATGGGTGAGTCGGGAGAGCCTGCCGCGGAGGGACGGAAGCCGGGGCGTACGGTCGACCGCCGCCTGGCCGGACGCAAGGTGCTGGTGATAGGAGCGGGGACCCGTCCCGACGACGACCCGGCAGCGCCGGTCGGCAACGGCCGGGCGATCTCCGTTCTCGCCGCCCGTGAAGGCGGGAGCGTCGCCTGCGCCGATGTCGTCGCAGAGGCCGCCACCGCGACCGCCGCGCTGGTGGCCGCCGAAGGTGCTCGCGGCGTTGCCTTGGCGAGTGACGCCACGGATGCGCAAGCCTCGGCCGCCATGGTGGCGGAGGCGGTACGCGCACTGGGTGGTCTGGATGGGGTCGTGGTGAATGTGGGGGTCGGCCTCGGCGCCGGGCTGGAGGGCTCGTCACCGGAGGATTGGGACCGGGTGCTCGCCCTCAATCTGCGTGCACCTTTCCTGGCCGCCAAGTACGGGCTCCCGGCGATGGCCGACGGCGGCGCGATCGTCTTCATCGGGTCGACAGCCGGGCTGCGCGCCGCCACCAACTCACCGGCGTACGACAGTTCCAAGGCCGGCCTGTTCGGGCTGACGCGCCATGTCGCGAAGGAAGGCGGGGCACGCGGGATCCGCGCCAACCTCGTCGCCCCGGGACTGATCGACACCCCGATGGGGCGGCAGGCGTCGGCGAGGCGGGCATCCAGGACCGCCTCGTTCACGCGGATCCCGCTGCGCCGCCCGGGCACCGCGTGGGAGGTGGCGGAGGCCGTCACCTTCCTGCTCTCCGACCGAGCCTCCTACATCACCGGCCAGAGCCTGGTGGTGGACGGCGGACTCGACGCTGTCTGACCGCCCGGCAGCACCATGGCCACTGGCCCGCACGGATTTCTTCCGTGCCGGCCAGTGGCCGTGCGCTTTCCATGCGCCGTTTGCGTGCGCCCTTTCCGTGCCCGCTTCCTCGCGCCGTTTCAGCGTCGGGTGCCGGCGTGGGGGGCAGCCGCCGTACGGGCTCAGTCCGCGTCCCGCGCCGGGGAGAGTCCGCGGACCAGCATCGTGTGCGCGGCCCGCCCGATGTCGGCCAGCCGGTTACGCGCCGAGCCCAGTTGGTACTGGAGAAGCACGCCCCGGGCGATGCTCTCCACCAGGAACGCTTCCGCGACGGGGTCGGCGTCCTGACGGATGCTCCCGTCCGCCACCCCTCGCCGGATGTCGTCCTCGACAGCGGTGCGGACGAGGCTGAGGTGACCGGCCATGGTGCTCTTCATCCCGCCGGGACTGCCGACCGCCTCGACGAGAAGCACCAGCAGGGCACGCGCCCGTACACCCGGCTCCGGCTCTGCAAGCCGTACGAAGAACTGGTCGACCCTGGCAACCACGGTCTCGAGACCGCTCATCGTGCCGTACCCGGGCAGCGCCCGGAGCTGGTCGACGAAGACCTCGCGGATGTCGGTGACCACGGCTTCGACGAGTCCGGCCTTGGAGGTGAAGTGGTAGTTGACCAAGCCGCGGCTGACCCCGGCGCGATCACCGACCCGCTTGACCGTCAGGCCGCGGTAGCCCTCCTCGGCGAGGATCTCCAGCGCCGCGTCCAACAACTTGCGCCGGGATGTCTCCCGCTGGTCATCGCGCCTGGTCGGGCGGCGTCCGGCCGCCGCGGTGGATTCGCTCATCGCAACCGCAGTATGCCATCCGTGCCTCCAGGCCCAGCCGCGACAGGGTGGACTGCGGCGCCCGCGGATCGGCGAACCCGACCCGCACGCATACCCGTACGCCACGCGTGCCCGAATCCACGCGTACCCCTACGCGGGGATACCGGCCCTGTCCGGGCGGCTGCCCTGCGCGGTGCTCCAGCTGCTGGTTACCTGAAACCGGCACCCGGTCCAGGGCCAGGTTCGGCGCGAACTCGCGGCCCGCCGTGGAGCCGGTATCGACCGGAAGCACCACTCCGGTGATCCATCCGGCGCGGCGGCCGGCGAGGAACGCCACCGCCTCCCCGACGTCCCAGCCGCTGCCTTCGGTGCCGAGCAGGGAGCGGCCGCGGCGGGTCTCCCGCACCGCCTCGGTCATCCCTGGCGTGGTGGCGACCCTCGGGGTGTACACCATGCCCCTACGAAGATTCCCGTTGAGCGATGTCTGCCGGGGGGTCAGGAGTGGTGCTCAGGGGCAGGATCTGGGGGCGTTTGGCGCTGCGGCCGTCGCCGGAGGACTCGCCGCGCAGGCGGCGTCCGAGCCAGGGGCCGAGGAATGCGGCCGCCCAGCGCAGTTCGGCTCCCGCGGTTCCCCGGCGGAGGGGGACCGCCCGTGGGGGCAGGGGGAGTGTCCAGCTGTCGTCGCTTCCGGGCAGCTGAAGGGCATGGGCGACGGCTGCCGCGATCCGCTCGTGGCCCAGGGGGCCGGCGTGGAGCCGGTCCGCGCTCCACAGCCGCGGGTCAGTGGCGACGGCATGCCCGGCGGTTTCGGCGACCGTGACTCCGTGACGGGCAGCTGCAGTGCGGATACGGGTGTTGAGGTCGAACACGCGGGACCTGATCGGCCGGGCAAGGGGCGCGATCTTTGCAACGTCGGGGAAAGTCAGGGTCACCACGTGGGCGCCTGCGGCCGTGAGCGCGGCGAACATCGCTTCCAGGTGCCCGGCCACCTCTGCCGCGTTGAACCGCGGCCGGATCAGGTCGTTGACCCCGGCGACGACGGTGGCCAGGTCGGGGTGCAGGGCCAGGGCGGGGCCCAGCTGTTCGGCGCGGACCTGGCCGGCGACACGTCCTCGTACGGCCAGATTGGCGTACTGGAGACCGGGGTTGACGGCCGCGAGGTGCTCGGCGAGCCGGTCGGCCCAACCTCGCAGGCCGATGGTGTCGTCACCGTCACCGAGTCCTTCGGTCTGGCTGTCGCCCACCGCGACGTAGCGCAGGTATTCACCGCCTGGCATGATGCGTGCGCCTTTCCCGCAGGATGGCTGCGATCCGCAGGCACCAGTTCCGGTTGTCCTGCTCGAATGCCAGGCCGCGCAGGCAGGTCAGGTACGGCCCGATCCGCTCACCGCGGCGTAGGAACTCCTCCTCGTCCGTCTCGCCGCGCATCTGCCGCAGCAGCTTGCCGAACAGCTCAACCTTGGCCTCGGCGGCGGCCGCTCGCTCCTCGAGCTGTTCGATCAGCGGCTCGATGCCGACGCGGTCGGCGGCCTGGACCTTGACGAGCAGGTCGTCGCGGATGAACGAGGGCTTCGATGCGGTCGCCGCGAACTGCTCCAGCTCGGCGAGGCCGGCGTCGGTGACCCGGAACAGGCGTTTGTTGGGCCGGGTCTCCTGGACCACCTGCCGCCCCGTGACCAGCCCGTCCTTCTCCAGTTTGGTCAGCTCGGCGTACAACTGCTGGGGGAGCGCGTGCCAGAAGTTCGCGACGCCGATATCGAACGCCTTGGCCAGCTGGTATCCGCTGTACTCGCCGTCCAGCAGCGCCGCCAGCACGGCATGTCGCAAAGCCATCGCAGCAGCCCCTTCTCATCCACATCCGCTCCCGCATCATACTCAAGAAAATGAGTAATCATATCCTTGAGTATGCGAGAGCGGTCCTGGAGAACTGCGGTCCGGCTGTTGGAAGGTACGCGATGCCCTTCCGAGGGCACTACCGGCCGGTGTGGGTAAGGGTGTTGCGCAGTCCGTAGGCGGCAGCTCCGATGCCGATCACGGCAGCACCGGAGACGACGGAGGCCAGGGGCAGGGCGCAGGCGAGGACCAGGCAGCCGGCCAGGCCGAACAGTGGTACGGCGCGCGGCGGCCGGTTCTCGGCCGTGGTGAGGGTGAGGGCGGCGGCGTTGGCGACGGCGTAGTAGGCCAGGACACCGAAGGAGGAGAAGCCGATCGCTCCGCGTACGTCCACAGTGGCAGCGAGGACGGCGACGACCGCGCCGATGGCGAGTTCGGCGCGGTGCGGGACCTGGAAGCGGGGGTGGACGGCGGCCAGGGCGCGGGGCAGGTGGTGGTCGCGGGCCATGGCCAGGGTGGTGCGTGAGACACCGAGGATGAGTGCGAGCAGGGAGCCCAGCGCAGCGACAGCCGCGCCGACTTGTACGACAGGGGCCAGGCCCGGGGCTCCGGCCACGCGGACGGCCTCCGCCAGGGGGGCGGAAGCGTGGGCGAGCCGGTCGGGCCCGAGGACGGACAGCACGGTGACGGCAACGGCCGCGTACACCAGCAGGGTGATGCCCAGTGCGAGCGGAATCGCCCGGGGGATGGTGCGGGCCGGGTCCCGGACCTCCTCGCCGAGGGTGGCGATGCGCGCGTACCCGGCGAACGCGAAGAACAGCAGCCCGGCCGCCTGCAATACGCCGCCCGCGGTGGCGTCCGCGCCGATGTCCAGCCGTGCGCCCTGCGCTGTGCCGCCGGTCAGGCAGACGGTGGTCACGGCGGCCAGGACCGCCAGGACGAGGGCGACGATCGCCCGCGTGAGCCATGCCGCCTTCTGCACCCCGGTGTAGTTCACCGCGGTCAGCGCCACCACCGCGGCGACCGCCACCGCGTGCGTCTGGCCGGGCCACACATACGAGCCGACGGTCAGGGCCATGGCGGCGCAGGAGGCGGTCTTGCCGACGATGAAGCCCCAGCCGGCCAGGTAGCCCCAGAAGTCGCCGAGGCGCTCGCGGCCGTACACATAGGTGCCGCCGGAGGCGGGGTAACGGGCGGCCAACCGCGCGGAGGACGTCGCGTTGCAGTACGCCACGACGGCGGCGAGGGCCAGACCGAGCAGCAGCCCGGACCCGGCCGCACGTGCGGCCGGCACCGGCGCGGCGAAGATCCCCGCCCCGATCATCGATCCCAAGCCGATCACCACCGCGTCGAACACGCCCAGGCGCCGCCTCAACTCGCCGGTGCCCGAAGGCGCGGCCGGGGTACTCATCTCACAACTCCTCAGCGGCGGCCGAAGGCTCGCCCCGCGCGGCGATGACAGGTTTGCGGTATCGGGCGCACGATACAAGGCCAGGGTGTCGGGCAGTCGTCGGCCGGCAGGACGGCACGGTCCCGTCGCCAGGGCCGGGGGGCATGGTCGGCGGCGCCTTCGGCTCCGGTCTCGAGACACCGGAGGCAGTGCGCAACGCCGCCTACGGCCAACGCCACCGCGACCGCTGGAAAAGCTGAGGGAGAAAGGCATCGCCGTGGAGAAGGACGCCTGGAGACAGTTACCCGCCCGGCGTCGATGCAGGAGTGCCGACCGAGGTTCACCGGTGCTGCCGTCCCGAGCGGAACCGCCTGGGACCTGTCTTCCCATGCCAACGGCTGCACCCGGTTGCGCTGGTGGCTACGGGGTGTGGCCGGGGGGTTGCTGGGGCGGCTCCGGAGTTTGGCCGGGGGGCTCCTCCGGCGTGCCGCCCGGAGTTGGCTGCTCCTGCGTTTCGGGTGGCTGCTCAGTGGTCGGCTGCTCCGGTGTTTCTTCGGGCGACTGCTGCCCCGGCGTGTCACCAGGAGTGCGTTCCGAGGGTTCCCCGGGCGGCTGCCCCGTGGGGCGCTCGGACGGTTCGCCGGGCGGCGGTGGCACCGGGCACGCCTGCCGGCGGCCCGGCCGACTCTTCAGCCCGGTCACGGCCGGCTGCTTGCAAACATGGTCCTTGAGCTCGTTGAAGGCCTTGATGATCTGGGCTCGCGATTCGGTGCCGTCCTGAAGGTATGTGTTCAGCAAGTGGAGGGTGATGGCGTCCCTGGGATCGAGTGAATCAGCCGAAGGTTGCTTTCCCGTCGAGTCCACAGTGGACCTGAGGAACGGGCTGATGATGTTGATGGCATCCCCACGGAGCAGGACGTATTTGCTGTCGTCGCGGTTCAGAGACCCCTTGGTCTCGTTCCCGAAGGGGGGCGCGATGTAGAGCGCCCCGACGGGAGAGGGTGCGGGGGATTTGCCTTCCCTTTCGCGTGCTTCCGCGATTTCCTTGTCCAGGTCCGTCTTGGCCTGTCGGACCGGAAATCCGCCCTCGCTGTGGCTGATAAGGATGACCGGCTTTCCGGCCTTCAGCGCTGCGCGTGCCTGCGCCATCAGGGCGGGGTACGCAGTATTCTCCTGGGCCTTCTGCTCGCTCCCCCCGTACTGATACAGCAGGCCGGGCAACTTCCTGAGGAACACATCCGCGCCGATCGCTTCAGCGGTCCCGCCTGCAGGAACTCCCCGTCTCTGGACCAGCATGTCGACGTAGTTCTTGACTTCCGGAATTGTCTGCTGATCTCTGACCACCCGGCCCATTGCTTGGCCGTTGGCGAAACTGAGAGCGGCGTTTTTCGAGCTGACGTTGTATGCCTGATCGATTTTTTGATTCAATGCACCGCCCAGCGCGGTTGCGGCCTGGAGGGCTTCCTGATCCGTGTTGAGGACCCCATTGCCAAAGATTCCGACGACCTCCTGTGACTTGGTCGGAGTCGGTTGGGCTGCCGGTCCCAGCCCCGCTGCCCGAGTACCGGCGGCCCCACCGTGCGGCTTGTCGTTCTGTCCGGAGGGAGCCGGGACCGTCACCACGTGACCAGCCCGGGCCTGGTCGCCCAACGCCTGGTTGTTCGCCAGAGACTCCTCCATGCCCCCAGGCCGTTTCCACTGACGGACGTGTGAGGCGAGCACCTCCCCGAGCATTGCGTCCTGACTCATGCCGGCGTCCCTGGCGGCGGCCATGGCATCGGCGAGTTCCTGGAAGGTGCGTAGCACCTCATTGCTCGGCAGTCGTTTCTCGGTGGCAACGAGGCGTTCCTTGAGGACCTCTCTGGCGGACTCCTGAGTTGGAGGCTTCTTCTCCTCCGACCCGCACGCCGCAATCAGAGCCCCGCCGACGCAGAGGGCCAGGACGGCCCTCACCGCCACAAAGTTCCGGCCGCGTTTGCCCGGTGAGTGGCGGCGTAGTTCCTGCACGTCCATGTCGCCAAATTGCCACGCCCCGCACCACTGCGCCCGGTGGTGTCGGCCGAAAGAGGTTTCCGCTCCCCGTGACACCACCCATGCCGCCGTGGGTCCCGTTTCCCCGTTGCTGCCGCCGTTCGCTGCTCGCTCGCAGGGCGGTGGGAGCACCGTGTGACATGCAGGCCGTCTTCACGGCGCTGGTGTACGTCCTCACAGCGGCTGTGCCGCCCGCCCGGGCGCGCCTGGGCATCGAGGATGACGAACTCGACGCCCAGGCGGCGCAGGCGGCGACCGGTGGCGAGCCCGGCTTGGCCGCCGCCGACTACCACCACTGGCACGCTGCGATCGGCGCCGTTCATGCCCCCAACTCGTTGGAGGCGAACTTCTTGCGCCAGGCCAGGGAGACGTAGACGAGCGCGACCAGCACCGGCACCTCGATCAGCGGGCCGACGACGCCGGAGAGGGCCTGGCCGGAGGTGACGCCGAAAGTGGCGATGGCGACGGCGATGGCCAGCTCGAAGTTGTTGCCCGCCGCGGTGAAGGCCAGCGTCGCCGTGCGGTCGTACGCGATGCCGAGGGCCTTGCCGAGCGCGAAGGTGCCGAACCACATCAGCGCGAAGTACACCAGCAGCGGCAGCGCGATGCGGGCGACGTCCAGCGGCTGGTTGGTGATCGTCTTCCCCTGGAGGGCGAAGAGGATGACGATGGTGAACAACAGGCCGTAGAGGGCGAAGGGGCCGATCTTCGGCAGGAACTTCTGCTCGTAGCTCTCGCGGCCCATGGACTTCTCGCCGAAGCGACGGGTGAGGAAACCGGCGAGCAGCGGGATGCCGAGGAAGATGACGACGTTGAGGGCGATCTTCCACATGGAGATGTCGAGGTGCTCACCGTCACCGAGGCCCAGCCATCCGGGCAGCAGGTCGAGGTAGAGCCAGCCCAGGAGGCCGAAGGCGATGACCTGGAAAACCGAGTTGAGTGCGACGAGGACGGCGGCGGCTTCGCGGTCGCCGCAGGCGAGGTCGTTCCAGATGATGACCATCGCGATGCAGCGGGCGAGGCCGACGATGATCAGGCCGGTGCGGTACTCCGGCAGGTCCGGCAGGAAGGTCCAGGCGAGGGCGAACATCACCGCCGGGCCGACGATCCAGTTGATCACCAGTGAGGAGACCATGAGCTTCTTGTCGCCGGTGACCGCGTCGAGCTTGTCGTAGCGGACCTTGGCCAGCACCGGGTACATCATGATCAGCAGGCCGACCGCGATCGGCAGTGAGATGCCGCCGATCTCGACCTTGGCCAGGGCGTCGTTCAGGCCCGGGATCAGCCGGCCCAGCCCCAGGCCGAGGGCCATGGCGAGCAGGATCCATACGGCCAGGAAGCGGTCGAGTGTGGAGAGCTTGGCGACAACAGCAGCGCCATCCGGATCGGATGGCGCGGTGGTGGTGGCGGGTTCGGTACTGGTCACGCGCAGGGCCTCTTCTTCTCGAGGTCGATGGTGGTTCGTGCGGTGGCGGCCAGCTCCGTGAAGGAGCCCGCGAGGGCGTCGAGGACGTCCGGGCGCAGCTTGTAGTACGTGTACCGGCCGCATGGCTCGGTCTCCACCACGCCCGCCTCGCGCAGGACGCGGAGGTGGTTGGAGAGGTTGGTCTGGCGGGCGCCGGTCTCCTCCACCAGGTGTGTGGTGCACAGCGTCTCGTGCGCGAGCAGGCTCACAATCTGCAGCCTGAGCGGGTCCGCGAGAACCCGGATCAGGTCAGTGTCGACTGACGTCATCATGGGCTGATATTCTCACATCAGCTAGGGCTGATGCCAGCCTGGTTCCACTCGTCGTGAGACAAGAGAGACTGCGATGTCCGAGAAGCCCTCCGTCCTGTTCGTGTGTGTCCACAATGCCGGGCGTTCCCAGATGGCGGCCGCCTGGCTGACGCATCTGGCGGGCGACCGCGTGGAGGTACGCTCCGCCGGCTCCGCGCCCGCCGACCAGGTCAACCCGGCCGCGGTCGAGGCCATGCGCGAGGTCGGCATCGACATTGCCGCCGAGACCCCCAAGGTGCTCACGGTCGACGCGGTCCAGGCGTCCGACGTGGTCATCACCATGGGCTGCGGCGACACCTGCCCCGTTTTCCCGGGCAAGCGCTACCTGGACTGGCAGTTGGACGACCCGGCCGGGCAGGGCGTCGAGGCTGTCCGCCCCATCCGCGACGAGATCAAGAAGCGGATCGAGGGTCTGATCGCCGAGGTCGCGTCGGAGGGCACCAAGTGACCGCCGATCAGTTCGGCATACGGAACGTCCCGTAATCCGTTCCGGGCCGCCCGCTGAAGCGGCACCGGGCGCCCTAGAGGTCCGCCCGACGGCCCTCGTCAAGAACGCGTGAGGATTTCGCCGTCTCGCGCCAAGAACGCGCAAGCCCTGGACACACGCTCGACGCGATGGCCTCGGTGGCATACGGACCCGAGGCGATCGTCCTGGTCCTGGCCGCGGCGGGCGGCCACGAGCTCGGCTTCACGCTCCCCGTCACGTGGCGATCTCCGTGCTGCTCGCGGTGCTGGTCGCCTCGTACCGGTACCAGCCGGGTATCGCCGCGCTGGCGGCGGGGCTCTTGTCCCCGGTGGCGACGGTGGTGCTGGTCGTGGTGACCCTCGTCGGTGCACCGCCGGTGTACCGCCGGGTGGCGGAGGAGAGCCCCCACGGCCAGGGCTCGATCGCCATGCTGGAACGGCTGCTGTCCTTCTGGCAGGGCAAGCTGTTCGTCCTGGCGCTGCTGGGATTCGCCGCGACCGACTTCTTGATCACCATCACTCTGTCCGCGGCAGACGCCACCGCCCACCTGGTGGAGAACCCGCATCTGTCCGACGCCCTGCACGGTCAGCAGGTGGTCATCACCCTGATCCTGATCGCCCTCCTGGGGGCGGTGTTCCTCAAGGGATTCACCGAGGCTGTAGGGATCGCCGTCGTACTCGTCGGCATCTACCTGGCGCTGAACGTCGTGGTCGTGGCGGTCGGCCTGTGGCATGTGGTGACCGAGCCGCATGTGGTCACCGACTGGTCCGGCGCGCTGACCGCCGAGCACGGCAGCCCGCTGGCCATGGTGGGCGTGGCCTTGGTGGTCTTGGTGGTCTTCCCCAAGCTGGCTCTGGGCCTGTCCGGGTTCGAGACCGGGGGGTGGCGGTCATGCCCCACGTCGAGGGAGAGCCGGGGGACACCGAGCAGCGGCCCACCGGGCGGATCAAGGGCACGAAGCAGCTGCTGACGACAGCCGCGGTCATCATGAGCGTCTTCCTGATCACCAGCAGTCTGATCACGACCTTGCTCATCCCGCAGGACGCGTTCGAGCCGGGTGGGAAGGCCAACGGCCGCGCCCTGGCCTATCTGGCCCACGAATACCTGGGCAACGGCTTCGGCAGCATCTACGACATCTCCACCATCGCCATCCTGTGGTTCGCCGGCGCCTCGGCCATGGCCGGGTTGCTCAACCTGATGCCCCGCTACCTGCCCCGGTACGGCATGGCCCCGCACTGGGCACGAGCCGTGCGCCCGATGGTGCTGGTCTTCATCGTCATTGCCTTCCTGGTGACCTGGATCTTCAAGGCCGACGTGGACGCCCAGGGCGGCGCGTACGCCACCGGCGTCCTCGTCCTCATCACTTCCGCGGCGATCGCCGTGACCATCGCCGCGCGGCGGGCGCGCCAACGCGGCTGGACCACCGCCTTCGGGTTGATCTCGGCGGTCTTCCTCTACACGACGGGGGCCAATATCGTGGAGCGGCCCGACGGCGTGAAGATCGGCGGCTGCTTCATCGCAGGGATCATGGGGGTCTCTCTGCTCTCCCGGGTGGCACGGGCATTCGAACTGCGGGTCACCAGCGTGACCCTGGACGACATGGCCGAGCGCTTCGTCCGCGACATCGCCCACCGGAGGATCCGGTTCATCGCGAACAAGCCCGAAGCCCGTGACGCGGCCGAGTACCGGGACAAGCTTCACCAGATCCGGGCCGACAACGACATCCCGCCCGAGGACGACCTCATCTTCGTCGAAATCACCGTCCGCGACCCCTCGGAGTTCGAGTCCGATCTGAGCGTTTTCGGTGAAGTGCTCCATGGGCGCTACCGCGTGCTGACCCTGGAAAGCTCGACCATCCCCAACGCCCTCGCCGCGCTGCTCCCGCATGTGCGCGATATGACGGGTCAACGGCCGCACATCTACTTCGAGTGGACCGAGGGCAGCCCTCTTTCCCACTTCGTGAAGTTCTTCTTCGGGCAGGGAGAGGTCGCACCGGTCACCCGCGAGGTGCTGCGCGAAGCCGAACCGGACCGCGCCCGTCGCCCCCGTGTCCACGTCGGCTGAGACCGGGGGTGGGCCACAGCCGGCAGTTGCGGCGGCGCTTTTTCCACGGCCCCCGGTGCCCGAAGTTCTTCAGCGACGGCCTTGGCGTGGCGGTGTGTCGGCGCAGCGGTTGCCATCGGGCGCTCCCCGAGCCCATCGGCGTCAGCGTCTCCGTGCGGCAGTAGCGGTTCTCGCTGCGAAGGGGCAGGTGTCGCGACGAGGGGCACATGGGCGGAGTGCTTCGTCAGCATGTGCCCCTCGTCGCGGCGCTTCCGCCGATCAGGCTGCGGAAGGCATGAGGGCCGGTGTCCGAACGTACGGGGCCGGGTCGCCTGTCGGCACCGAGCAGCCCTCGTTCGAGGCGGGACGGTCAGCATCCCGCAGCAGTCCGATCAGGGAGGTACGGGCGCGAGCCACCCGGGAGCGCACTGTGCCCACCGGGCACCCGCTGGCCGACGCCGCCTCGGCGTACGGCATTCCCAGCAGCTGGGTGAGGACGAAGGCCTCCCGGCGCTCGTCCGAAAGCGTCGCGAGCAGTTCGGTGAGCGCGATTCCGTCCTCGAATCCAGGCAGGTCCTGGGGCTGGGCCTGCTCGGCGGCGGACTGCCAGTCGTCCGTGTCCAACAGCCGCGGCCGGGCCGCGGTGTACCGGAGCCGGTCCACCACCGCGCGCCGGGCTATGGACAGCAGCCAGGTGCGCGCCGAGGAACGGCCCTCGAAACGGTGCAAGCTGCCCAGTGCCCGCAGGAACGTGTCCTGCGTCAGGTCATCCGCAGCCTGCGGGTCAGCGCTCAGATATGCCACGTATCGCCGGACGTCGGGCCGCAGGGCGCGGACGAACTGTTCGAAGGCGTCGGCGTCGCCGCTGCCTGCGGCGAGCGCCCACGCCGTCACGGCTTCGTCGCGTGCGGTCGTGGAGTGTGACGGCCGCGCATCGGAACATCGCGGCAGGGGAGTGGGCAGGGCAGGGTTCATCGCCTGGTGTCCTTCTCGGAATTCCGGGATCCGGCGCCGTGCGGGGGACGGGTCCGGTACGTCGTACGGCCGCGCCGTGTGGCGTGGCCGATGCCCGAGGCGCGCGGTGCGTGATGGGGGGTCACCGTCGCGGCGTCGGGGAGCCGGCTGTCAGATGACAGCAATCCCGGCAGGCGGGCCCCGAGAGGTGATGGCGTGAACAAGCAGGAGCCGCTGCGGCGCGCGGACCGCTCGATAGCGGCCGCGGACGCGCGGCCGGTGCGGCGGTGTGGGGAGACGGAACAGCAGTCGCAAAGGTGCGAGGAGCCATCCGGTGAAGGCGCGCAGGATGCGGAAGGCGGCCCGTTCGCCGTGGGCGAGCCACAGCCCGCACAGCAGCGCGGCCAGCAGGTGCGCCGCCAGCATTCCGGCCGGGGGCATGCCGTCCATGCCATCTCCCATGGGCATCGACGTGCCGTCCATGGCGGCCTGCAGGGCGTGCCCGCCCCGGCCGTTCATGGACGCGTGGTCCATGCCGGGCTCGTGCAGCCGGCTGCCGATTCCGGCCGTGGCCGCCATGCTCTGTGCCCGGGTTGAGGAAAGGGAGGCGGTGTCCGATGCCCCGCACAGCACGTAGTGCGCCCACTGCTGGGCGAAGGAGGCACTGTCCGGGAGCACGGGCCGGACCGCGGCCTGGGCCAGGGAGAACGCGGAGTGCAGTGCGGCCTGGACGGCCACCACGATCGAGACGACGGGGAGCCGGCCGCGTTCGCGGCCGGTCAGGCACCATGCCGTGGCGACCGTCGCCAATGCCCCGGTCGCCAGGGCCCACCACGGGACGCCGGCTCCGGACATCATCACGTGGCCGAGGGCAGCGAGCAGCACGCAGACGGCCGCGAACACCGCAGCCCGTACCGCGCGACACCCCCACCCTGCATCCATGGCGGCCTCATCCTCGCATTCGCTCCGCGCTCTTCACCGGCGGGTACGGAAACCTCTCCAACGCCACTCATCCCAGTGGATGTGATGCAAGCCACAGACGGTGGTGGGAACTTGGCGGGCCTGCGAGCCGACTCCTGGCCAGGTGAACCTGATGGCGAGGAATGGAGAACGACTGTGGGGGCGGAGCAGGAGACCCGGGCGGCGCCGGCCGAAGCGGGCGGGAGCCGGGCGACCGGGCCCGTGACGGCGCTGCTGACCTGTGCCATGGCGTTCTCGATGATGCAGTTGTTCCTTCTCGGGGCACTGGGGCCGCGGCTCGTCGATGAACTGGGTATCTCTCCCACGGTTCTGGGCCTGACAACGACGATCGGCTTCGGGACGGCGGCCCTGCTCTCCCCGGCAGGGGGGCGGGTGGTGGACCGAGTGGGCCCGCGACGGTGTCTCGTTGCGCTGCTGCTGGTGTCCGCCGTGGCGCTGGCACTGATCGGGGCGGCGCCCGGTGCCGGGTTTCTGCTCGGAGCGGTCGCACTGGGGGGGTTGCCGCAGGCGCTGGCGAATCCCGCGACCAACAAGGCGATCCTGGCCGCCGTGCCGCCTGCGAGGCGCGGTTCGGTGACCGGCATGAAGCAGTCGGGGGTGCAGCTGGGGGCCTTCGCGGCGGGGCTGCCGCTCGTGGCGCTGGCCGGAGTCGCCGGCTGGCGGGGAGCGGTGTGGTCGGCGGCGGGGGCCGCGGTGGTGGCGGCTGTCTGGGCGGTTCGCGCTCTGCCCCCGGATCCGACGGCTGCGGCGTCGCCGGGTCCGCGTTCGTCGATGGTGCCGCGTGGCGCCATCGCGTGGCTGACGGTCTTCTCTCTGCTGCTGGGCTGCGGTACTGCGTCGGTCAACACCTATCTGGCGCTCTTCGGCGCGCAGAGGCTCGGCTTGGGGCCGACCGCCGCGGGTGCGCTCGTGGCAGTGCTGGGTGTCGCGGGCATCGCAGGCCGGGTGGGCTGGTCGAAGGTGGCCGGTCATCCCGGACGTGCCAGATGGCTGCCCGGTGGACTGGCGGCGGGAGCGGTGGGGGCGGCGCTGCTGCTGGTGGGCGCCTCCTTCGTACACCCGCTGGTGTGGGTGGCGGCGGTGGCCGTCGGGGTCTTCGCAGTCGCGGGCAATGCTGTGTCCATGGTGCTGGTCATGCAGCGTGCGGCGGCCGGCCGGGCGGGGCAGGACTCGGCGCTGGTCTCGGCGGGGTTCTTCGCCGGGTTCGCGGTCGGCCCGCCGCTGTTCGGTCTGCTGGCGGAGACGGGGCACTACGGGTCCGGCTGGCTGCTGGTCGCGGCGGAGTTCGCGGGGGCCTGTGCCACCGCTGTGCTGTGGGCCGTGCGGGACCGGCGGCAGCACGCCATGGTGCGGGCATGAGCACGCCCCTGTGGGCCGAGCAGGCCCTTGCGACGGTCCTGGAGCGGGTCGTGGCCACCCGGGCCGAAGTGGGCGGCCGGTTCCCGCTGTTCGCCGAGCCGGACAGCGGGCGCTGGACGACCACGAGCCGGGGCTCGTGGACCGGCGGTTTCTGGGCGGGGCTGTTGTGGCTGCGCGCTCTGCACACCGGGGAGAAAGCCGACCGCGACGCCGCGACGCAGTGCACGGGCCGCCTGGCGGACTGGACCGAAGCCGATACCGCCACACGGGGTTTGATCCTCTGGTACGGGACGGCGCTCGCTGCCGGTCCCGGGGGAGAGGACCAGGCAGCCCGGCTGCGGGACCGGGCGGCCCGTTCCTGTCTGGACGCCGTCGAACCCGGACTCGGTCTGGTGCCCTGGGGGTCCGCCTTCGGCGGACCGCGTCTGCTTGCCCGCGCCGACGGGGTGCCCGGCATGGTGCCCCTGCTGGCAGGGGCCGGCCCGGACGGCGTGGCGGCGGCCGGATCGCATCTGCGCCGACATCTCCAGCTGTGCCTCGGGGAGGGAGCGTTGCGGCCTGCGTGGCGGTTCGATGCGGCGGCGGGCTGGAGTGCCTGCGACATTCCGCCGCCGGGCTGGAGCAGGGGCCGCGCCTGGCTGCTGCTCGCAGCGGCCGACGCACTGCACCACCTGGGCCCGGGCGAGTTCGCAGGCCGGGCCCGGTACCTTGCTGCCCCGGGGCCGGTGCCCGTCCCCTTGGCCGACGAGGCGCGCCCCGACGGCCCGCTCGACACCTCGGCCGCCGCGATCACGGCGGTCGCTCTGCTGAAACTCGCCCGTGCGACGGACGAGTCCTGGTGGTACGAGCGTGCGGTGACGACCCTGGAGAACCTGGTCCGCGCACACGTGACCGGGCCCGGCGCGCACCGCCCGCCCGGCATGCTGCTGCACGGCTGCTACGACCTCGACCTGGGCACGGCGACGCAACACGAGCTGGTCTGGGGCAACTTCTTCCTTGCGTACGGCCTCGCCGTGCTCACGGGCCTGATCGACGTCTGGGACGCGTAGGTCTGTCCGGGCGTTCCGTCCGTCCCGGGCGTTCGGGCTGTCCCGGCGTACGGTCGGTCCGGGCGTACGGCCGGTCCGGCCATTCGGTCAGTCCGTTCGCAGCACCCGCCGCGCGACGGATGCGATGTGCAGTTCGTCAGGGCCGTCGAGGAGCCGCGCCATGCGGCCGGTGCGGAAGAGCGCGGGAAGCGGGGTGTCGGGACCGAGCCCTGCTGCCCCGTACACCTGGATGGCGGCGTCCGCCACCTGCTGGAGCATGCGTGCCGCAGCGACCTTCGCCAGGCCCACCTCCACGTGTGCGTCCAGCCCCGCGTCGAGGCGTGCCGCCGCTTCGAAGACCAGCGGACGGGTGGTGCGCAGGGCGAGCAACGCCTCGAAGACGTGCCGCTGCACGAGCTGGAGGTCGCCGAGCGGGCCGCGTGACCGGGCGCGGGTGACCGCCCGCTCGCACATCAGGTCGAAGGCGCGCCGGCCCTGGCCGAGCCAGCGCAGGCAGCGCAGGGTCCGGCCCAGTTGCAGCCGCTCCCCGGCGACGGCCAGCGCCTTGCCGCGCTCGCCGAGCAGGTGGTCGCCGTCCACGGTGACCTGGTCGAGTTCGATCTCCCACTGTCCGCTCGCACCCAGTACGGGCAGTTCGCGCACCACGCGGAAGCCGGGCGAACCGGTGGGCACCAGCAGCAGGGACAGCCCTTCGCGGTCCGCCGGCTCGCCGTCGGTGCGGGCGAGAACGGTGACCAGGTCGGCGTCGGCGGCACCGGAGGTGAACCACTTCCGGCCCTGTACGGTCCAGCTGCCGTCCGCCCCCTGGGTGGCCCGAGTTCCGGTGAGGAAAGGGTCGGTGCCCGGGGTCTCGGGTTCGGTCATCGCATAACAGGCCCGGATCTCCCCGGCGACCAGCCGCCCGAGATGCATCTCGCATACGCGGGCGCTGCCGTGCCGCTTCAGCATGAGCGCGTCCAGCAGCGTCGAGGAGCCCAGCGCCGCGGGTCCGTGGTCGCTCGCCCCCTCGGCCTCGGCGAGATGCGCGTACGACCGCAGCGGCAGGCCCTGGCCGCCCAGCTCCACCGGGAGCGGCAGCGCCCACAGCCCCGCTGTCCTGGCCTCCTGCTGGAGTGTGCTCAGGGCGGCCGCGGCGGCGGGACCGCCGCCGTCCAGCAGGGGCTCGCAGGGCATCACCCGCTCACGTACGAAGGTCGCGACCCGGTCGCTCAGCTCCCGTACCCCTGGCGGGCATTCGGGTAGTCCGCGCGCCGCATCGCCCTTGCTCTCCACCACTTTCCTCCAGCCTCCCGGGAACCCGTGGGAACGACAGTCCGACTGCCTCTCCGTGGAACTGGTCGGGCGTGAAGGCTCCCGGGTTCCCGCGTTCCGAACATCCCCGGCGGCGGCGACCGCCGCGCCAGGAGAGGAGAGGCATGACGTCACCAGCCATCACGCGGACAGTCCGGCCACTCGACGGACTGCGTCTGGAAACCTCCGGACGACCCGAGCTCAACGGTCTCGTCGCGCAACATCTGCAGTTGCTCGGAGCCCGGAGAGAAACAGCTCCCGCCACCCCGGCCGGCCATGAGCCGGCCCACATATCCCTCACGGGGAGTGATTCCGGTCCGGTCTCGGCCCAGGTGGCGTGGACGGATCCGGGCGGCCCGGCGAGTGGCCTTGCCGACGAGGCCACCGTCCAGGCGGCCACCGGCATCATGGCGGTGCACGGGCGTCGCGACGGCGCCCCGCGCGGCCTGGCCGTCGACTACGTCGCCACCGCGACCGCGGTTCTCACCGTGCAGGGGCTGCTGGCCGGGCTGCTTGCCCAGGCCCGAGGCGGCGGCCGGGCGTCACAGGTGGCGACGAGCGCCGACAGGGCCGGGCTGCTGGCCGTCTCCCAGTACCTGGCCGCCGCCGGGGCCGAGGAAGGCGAGGCAGCCGAACTCGCGGCGGGCGGGCCCCCCTTCACGGCGGCGGACGGCACCCTCTTCGAACTCGAAACCCTGGACCCCGGAGTGTGGGCGGCCTTCTGGCGCGCGCTCGAGGCTCCCGAGGACGCGATACGGGCAGGCTGGCGGCCCTTCCAGTTCCGTTACGCCACGGCCTGCGCGCCCTTCCCCCAGGTCCTGCACACCACGGCCCGGTCCAGCTCCTGGCAGGAGATACGGCATGCCGCTCGGGCTGCCGGTGCCGACCTGTGCCCCCTCACCTCACTCGCCGAACGGGCAGTCGAGAACGACGGCGCACCCCCATGGACGCTGGCCTCCCACGAAGCCGGACATCGTCCCGCCGGCGTGCCGCCAACGGCGGACCGCCCGCTCGCGGGCCTGACCGTACTGGAGGCCGGGCGCCGTATCCAGGCCCCGCTCGCCGCACACCTGCTGGGCCTCCTGGGAGCCGACGTCATTCGCATCGAGCCGCCGGGCGGTGACCCGCTGCGCGGCATGCCGCCCGCCTGCTCCGGGATCTCCGCGCGATGGCTCGCCCTCAACCGGGGCAAGAAGGCCGTGGAGGTGGACATCAAGTCCGAGCCGGACCGGCGACGGCTGCGCGAAATGGCGGCCGGGGCGGACGTCTTCCTCCATAACTGGGCCCCGCGCAAGGCAGCCCAGCTGGGACTCGACCGGGAGCACCTCACCCGTGCCAACCCCGGTCTCGTCTACGCCTACACCAGCGGCTGGGCGGGGCGGCTGCCCGGCGCCCCGATGGGTACCGACTTCATGGTCCAGGCCCGTACCGGCGTCGGAGAGGCCGCCCGGCCCGCGGACGAGCCGCCCGCGCCGTCCCTGATGACGCTGCTCGACGTGCTCGGCGGGCTGCTCGGCGCCGAGGCCGTGCTGGCCGGTCTGCTGCTGCGCGAACGCACCGGTCGTGGCGCCCGCGTGGATTCCTCCCTCCTCGGCGCGGCCGATCTGCTCACCGCGCCCGCGCTGCGCAGAGCGGCTCAGGGGCTCGAGCCGCGCCGCCCCGCCGGGTTCCGCCGCCCCCTGCCCACCGCCGACGGCTGGATCGCTCCAGCCGATGCCTACGCGGCGGAAGCTGCCCACCACGACCTGCGCGGACTGCCGACCGAAGCGGCACTGGAGCGACTGCGCGCGCACGGCCTGACCGCGACCGCCGTCACCGCCGACCTGGCCGCCCTGCACGACGACCCGCGCTTCGCCGGGGTGCTCAGCCGCGACGCACACGGCGCCCCCGCCGTTCCCGACCCCTGGAGCTTCGCATGACCATCGAACTGCACGACCTTCTGCCCGCCGGACTGCGGCGCTCATGGGCCGTCGACGGCACTTGCCCCGACCTCGACATCTACAGCCTCTACCGGGCCCGCCAGATCGCCGACCTGCACCGCACCGCTGTCATCGACGCCAAAGGCCGGCTCTGTTACACCGCCCTGGACCGGAAGGTGCGACGTCTGGCCGTCGGCCTCGCCGGCCTCGGCATCAAGCCGGGTGACGTGGTCGGCATCCAGCTCCCCAACGGGCGCAACGCCGTCATCGCCGACCTCGCCCTTGCCGCGCTCGGCGCCATCGCTCTGCCCTTCCCCGTCGGCCGCGGCGGACGCGAGGCCGCGTCCCTGCTGAGCCGAGCGGAAGCGGTCGCGGTGATCGCGGCCGCCGACCACCGCGGCAACCGCCACGCCGCCGACGTGCTCGCCCTCGCCGATGAACTGCCCGCCCTGCACACGGTGATCGCCGCCGGACCCGGCACCGCCCCCGAAGGCGCTGTCCCGCTCTCCCAGTTGCTGCGCTCGGACGGGAGCGCGTTCACCGCGGCCCGGCCCGACCCGGACTCCGCGGCTCGGATCCTGGTCTCCTCCGGATCGGAGGCCGAGCCGAAGATGGTGGCGTACTCGCACAACGCGCTCGCCGGCGGCCGGGGCAACTTCCTGGCCTCCTTGATGCGCGACGGGGAACCGCTGCGCTGCCTGTTCCTCGTGCCCCTCGCCTCCGCGTTCGGCAGCAACGGCACCGCTGTCGCGCTCGCCCGGCACGGGGGAACCCTGATCCTGCTCGACCAGTTCACGCCCGAGGCCGCCCTCGCAGCCATCGCCGAGCACCGGCCGACCCACGTGCTGGGCGTGCCGACCATGGTCCGCATGATGCTCGACCGGCTCGGCGAAGCTCCCCTCGACGGCCCCTCGCCGACCGCTCTGGTGCTCGGCGGCGCGGTCCTCGACGCGGCCACCGCCGAGGAGGCGCGCCGAGCCTTCGGATGCCCCGTCATCAACCTCTACGGCTCCGCCGACGGCGTCAACTGCCATACGGGCCTTGCCGACGAGCCCGTACGTGCGGAGGGGCCGGGCTTGATCACCGGCCGACCGGACCCGCGCGTGGCAGACATACGGATAGCGATCCCCGACGCACGGGAAATGGAGGAGGCCCCCACGGGCACCATCGGCGAGATCGTCGCCCGCGGTCCGATGACGCCGCTGTGCTACGTCGGCGCCCCAGAGCTCAACTCCCGTTACCGCACCACGGACGGATGGGTGCGGACCGGGGACCTCGGCCTGATGGAGGGGGACGGCACCCTCCGGGTCGTCGGCCGGCTCAAGGACGTGGTGATCCGCGGCGGCGCCAACATCAGCCCGGCGGAGGTCGAGATCGAACTGGCCACGCACCCCGAGATACGGGACGTGCTGTGCGTCGGTGTCCCCGACCCGCTGATGGGCGAGCGGCTCGCGGCCTGCGTCGTGGCGCGCGGCGGGCACGCTCCCACCCTCCAGGAGTTGTGCGCCCACCTCGACGACCGTGGCCTCGAGCGGCGCAAGCACCCGGAGCGGTTGCTGGCCCTGGAGGCGTTGCCCCTGACCCCGGCGGGCAAACCGGACCGGGCCGCGCTGCGGGGGAGGTTCACCGGGCCCTGGCAGCCGGACGCGCAGGGCGCGGCCCCGGTGGCGCAGGCCGTCTGACCGTACGCAGCGGGGGCCCGCCGGACGTTCCGCCGGCCCCCGCTCCCGCTCTTGCTCAGGACTTGGCCATGGCCTTCTTCACGGCCGCCGCGGCGTCGCGGTACACCGGCAGCAGGTCCAGGTCCTTGCCCGGGTAGTTGACGATCTCCACCTGCTTCGCGCCCGCGTCGGGCAGCACCGTCCCCGTCGACATGTGCGCGTTGTCCAGCACCAGCGCAGGCCTTTTCGCCGACAGCTCGGACAGCTGCCTCGCCGTCACGGCTTCCGGGCCGTAGGTCCCGACGACATCCGCGCCCGCCATTTCGGCCGACCAGGCGGAGAAGACCTGAGCGGCCACGGTCGGTGTCTTTCCGCCCGGCCACGCCTGCTTCAGCTCCCGCCGCAGCTTGCCGTACTCGGAGTTGAAGGTCTTCTTCCACTGGGCTGCGGCGTCCTCGGTGCCGAACAGCTTGCCGAGACGGGCCACTTCGGCGGTGGTCTTGTCGGCGTCGTTGTCGAGGTTCACCTCGACCAGTTCGGCATCGGAGCCGGCGGCCTCCTTGATCTTCTCGGCGTACGGCTCGAACGGCGCGTACAGCACGAAATCGGCGTCCGCCACGGCCGCAAGGTCGGAGGGCTTGGGGTCGTAGTCGGGAGCGTGTTGGGCCGACTGCGGCACGATGACCTTCACATCATCGGCACCTGCGGCCTTGGCGAACCCGCCTTCCCACGTCGTGGTGGCCACGACCACCGGCGCTCCGTCGCGGGGGTTCTTGCCTTCGTCGGAGGGCGAGGCGTCGGAGCTGCCGCACCCGGCGGTCAGGGCAAGGCTCGCGGTCAGTGCGAGGAAGGGTGCGAAGCGGACGCGGTTGGGCGCCATGAGGTGATTCTCCGTTCGGGTATGAGATGCACGCCGAGGACCGCAGCCCCCGCCGTCAGGACAAGGACCGGCCCCGGTGGCAGGTCCATGGAAAGGGCGACGAGAAAGCCCGTCAGGTTGACGACCACGCCGATGGCCACCGCCCAGGCGGTGATCGACTTCAGGGAGCGCCCCAGGCGTCGTGCGGCCAGCGCGGGCAGCAGAGTCAGCGCATCGACCAGCAGCGCCCCGGTCAGCTTGATCGCCCCTGCGACCGCCACAGCGACCAGGACCAGGAGGATCAACGTCAGCCTCGGGACCGGCACCCCGGAGCACAGGGCGAGCTCCCGGTCGTAGAGCAGCAGCGCAAGATCGCGCCGCCGCCACCAGAACAGGCCGGGCACGACGACGGCGAGTATCCCGAGCACCACCAGGTCGGCGGTGCCCACCGAGAGAATTGATCCCCAGAGCAGCGAGAAGGCCCCCGAGGCGTTGACCCCCGAGACCGCCAGCACCAGCAGGGCAGCCGCGATGGCCAGGCTCATCAGCAGTCCCATCGCCCCTGACAGGCCGTCAGGCGTGCGAGCCAGAGGTGCGACTCCCGCGCCTGCGAGTGCACAGGCGACCAGCGCGCACAGTGCCGGGTCGAGCCCGGTCAGCATCCCGATCGCGATGCCGAGCAGGGCGACATGCATCATCGCGAAACGCACCGGCATGATGTCCAGCCCCACGATCACCACTCCGATCACGGGGAGGCCGACGGCCGCCAGGAGCAGGGCAAAGCCCGCCCGTTGCACGGGTACGAGGTGCAGCAGTTCGCCGACGTCGGTGGCGAGTGTCACCGGACCTCCCGCAGCCGTCCCGCGGCCATCTCCAGCATCCGGTCGCAACGGTCCGCCAGCGCCCGGTCGTGTGTCACCACGACCAGCGTGACCGGCAGGGAGAGCAGCGCATCGGCCGCTTCCTCCTGACCGGAGAAGTCGAGAGCCGCGGTTGGCTCGTCCGCCAGCAGCACCCCGGCCCCAGCGGCGATACAGCCGACCGCCCGGGCCAGGTACATGCGCTGCAACTGCCCCCCGGACAGGGTGTCCAGCGGCCGGTCGGTCAGCCGGCCGACGCCCAGCCTGTCCGCGATATCAGCTGCCTCTGCCGGCGCGCCGCTGCTGGTCAACAGCTCCCCGGCCAGCAGCGGGAACCGGCCCGCGGCCGGCTTCTGCGGAATCCACGCACAGGCCCGCCGCCGCCATGCCCACTCGGCCGCCGACCGGACGCCCCGGCCGCCGACCAGGATCTCGCCGTGCACCTGTCGGTGCAGCCCGAGCACCGCACGCAGCAGCGTCGTCTTCCCGGAGCCGTTGGTGCCGGTCAGCGCCACGCTCTCGCCGGCCGCGATGTCGATATCCACGCAACGGACGGCATCCACCCGCCCATGACGGCAGCCGACCTCCCGCATCCGCACATCCAGGCCGCTCATCACACCTCCCTCGTCTTCCAGACATGCGGGAGGGCAGAGCGCCCCAACTCCCGCTCATCAGAGAGTCGAACGGCGGGAGGAGCCAGTTCCCGTGCGCCGGGAATTCGATCCCGTACGCATCCGGCCGCCGGCCTTCGCGCGCCTGGCGGGGGAGGGGAGGCTGTTCAAGAAGTTCTGGCCGGAGTGTCCGGTCGAGTGCGCGGGAGTCTCCGCCTCGACCTCCACATGGGCTGCCGCCGGTACGGCGACGGCGCGGAGGGACGCCGGAGCGGCGGTGGTGACAGCGGCGGTGCGGCGCGTGATGCGCGCCCGGGTTGTGCCGGACACGGGTAGCTCCCCGAGTGAGAATCGCCGCGGTCTTGCGGTTTCACCGGCGCGCGCCGACGGGACTGTCCTCCGCCGGCGCGCGCCCGTGCTTTACAGGTTTCCGCGTTCCCAGCGCCCGTGTTCCTCATCCAGGAGAGCCGCGTCGACCTTCCGGTGGCGCAGGTACTCCACCCATTCCGCAACGAGTTCGCCGAGTAACTCGGCGTTGGAGAGCCCGACCTGGTCGTCCACGGCGAAGAGTGCCAGCAGCTCATCAGCGGCCGCTCCGCCGCGATCGCACGCAGGGCACAGCGCTGCTTCACGAAGGCCCCGCACGTCCTCGCTGCGGGCGTTCTTCCACGAGTCCGGGAACCGGGCCAGGAGCAGCCCCGGTCCTTCGCACCGCGCACAGTTCGGCGGATCGGTGATCCGCAGGACGATCCCGTCTACCCGGCCACTCACGCCACGCCCTGCCATGCGTCCGCGCCGAAGGTGCCCTTGATGTCGGAAGCGACCGAGGTCGGGTCGACCAGGAAACCCAGCTCGTACACGATCGTCTTGGAGGGTGTCTGGACACGCATCCGTACCGGGCTCTCACCCTTGTGGGCCGTGAGAATGCGCTTCAGCTCGCTGACAGTGGGCTGGTTGACCTTGTGGGCGGGGAAGGAGAGTTGCACGGGAGGCCTGCCCCCGTGCTCGGCGGAGGAGACATCCAGCACCTGGATCTCCTGGCCGTAGATGTTGACCACACCGTCCCGTTCATTGAGCCGGCCTTGGACGGAGACCACGCTGTCCTCGATCAGAGCGTGCTGAACGAGGTTGTAGACGGCCGGGAAGAAGAGGATCTCCATCTCGCCGTCCCGGTCGGCGAGGTTGATGATCGCCCAGGCGTTGCCCTGCTTGGTCATCCGGCGGTCGACACCGGTGATGAGGCCGGACAGCCGTACGCTGCCCTCGCTTCGGCCCGAGCCGAGGAGCTCGCTGATCGTGGTGTCCCGATTGCGGGACAGGATGTGCTCGGTGCCGTCCAGCGGGTGCGCCGAGACGTACAGGCCGAGCATCTCGCGCTCCGTTGCGAGGAGGACCTTCCGGGGCCATTCGTCTTCACCGATGGGGAAGTCCAGCCCGAAAGCGGGTTGCTCGTCGCTTGCTCCGCCGAGTCCCGCGAAGAGGTCGTCCTGCCCGAAGGAGGCGGCCTTCTTCACCGGGATGATCGCGTCGATGGCGCTCTCATGCGCGGTGCACAAGCCCTTGCGGGTGTGCTGGAGCGAGTCGAAGGCACCGGACTTGATCAGGGAATCCACGGCCCGCTTGTTCAGGGCCGCGATATCGGCCTTGTCGAGAAAGTCCGGGAAGGACGCGAACTTGCCCTTGGCCTTGCGGGAGGCGACCAGCGACTCGATGACGCCTTCGCCGACGTTGCGCACCGAGCGAAGACCGAACCGTACGTCGTCTCCGATGGCGGTGAAGTCGGCGACGCTCTCGTTGATGTCCGGAGGAAGTACCTGGACACCCAGTTTGCGGGCATCGGCCAGGTAGACGGCGGCCTTGTCCTTGTCATCGCCCACCGACGTGAGCAGCGCGGCCATGTACTCGGCCGGATAGTTCGCCTTGAGATACGCGGTCCAGTAGGAGACGAGCCCGTAGCCGGCGGTGTGCGACTTGTTGAACGCGTAGCCCGAGAACGGGAGCATGACGTCCCACAGGGCCTTGATGGATTCCTCGGAATAGCCGTTGTCCTTCATCCCGCCGTGGAATTTCTCCCACTCGGCGGCCAGCACTTCCGGCTTCTTCTTGCCCATCGCGCGGCGCAGCAGGTCGGCGCCGCCGAGGGTGTAGCCGGCGAGCTGCCGGGCGATGGCCATGATCTGCTCTTGGTAGACGAGCAGGTGGAACGTATTGCCGAGGATGCCTTCGAGGGCGTCCTTCAGCTCCGGGTGGATCGGTTCGATCTCCTGGCGGCCGGTCTTGCGGTGCGCGTAGTTGGTGTGCGCGTTCGCTGCCATCGGGCCGGGCCGGTACAGGGCGAGCGCCGCCGCGATGTCCTCGAACCGGGAGGGTTCCATCAGCTTCAGCAGGGTCCGCATGCCGCCGCCGTCGAGCTGGAACACACCGAAGGTGTCGCCGCGCGCGAGCAGTTGGAAGGTCGTGGCGTCGTCCAGCGGGATTGGCTGGTCACCGTTCTGCGGGACGGTGTCCGTGGTGATGTTGATTCCGCGGTTCTCACGGATGTTCTGAATCGCCTGGTCGATGACTCCCAGGTTCCGAAGACCCAGGAAGTCCATCTTGACCAGCCCCATGTCCTCACAGCTGGGGTAGTCGAAGCCCGTGATCTTGACGCCGTCCTTGGCGCGCATATGGAGCGGAATGCGGTCGGTGAGCATGGTCTTCGACAGGATGACCGCGGCCGCGTGCACGCCGGTGTTGCGAATCAGGCCCTCGACGCCCTTGGCCCCGTCGACGACCTTCTTGACGTCCGGCTCGTTCTCGTACAGCGCCCGGATCTCGCCGGCCTCGCCGTAGCGGGGGTGGTTCTCGTCGAAGATCCCGCTGATCGGGATGGACTTGCCCATCACGTCGCCGGGCAGCGCCTTGGTAATGCGCTCACCGTGCGAAAAGGGATAGCCGAGAAGTCGCGACGTGTCCTTGATCGCGTTCTTCGCCTTCAGTTTGCCGAAGGTGTTCACCATGGCGGTGTACGCGTCGCCGTACTTCTCGACGACATAGCGGACCATGGCATCGCGCTGACGGTCGTCGAAGTCGAGGTCCACATCCGGCGGGTTGATGCGCTCGGGGTTCAGGAACCGCTCGAAGAGCAGGCCGTGCTCCAGCGGGCACAACTCGGTGATGCGGGTGGCGTACGCGACGATCGAACCGGTTGCCGATCCACGGCCGGGGCCGACGGGAATCCTGTTGTCGCGGGCGTGCCGGCAGATGTCGGCGACGACAAGGAAGTACGAGCTGAAGCCCATGGGACCGATGACCTTCATCTCGGTCTCGAAGCGCTCCATGACGTGCTCGGGGATCGGAGAGCCGTAGCGCATCTCCAAGCCCTTGAGGACGTCCTTGCGCAGCCACGACTCCTGGGTCTCGCCCTCGGGCACGTCGGGGTACTGCGGCATCTCGTCCTCGGGCCTGAAGACCTCCTCGTACGACTCGATGCGTTCCGCGATCAGCAGGGTGTTGTCGCAGGCCTCGGGCAGCTCGGAGAACAGGTCCCGCATCTGGGCCGCGGTCTTGAGGTAGTAGCCGCTGCCGTTGAACCGGAACCGGTTCGGATCGTCCTTGTTCTTGCCCACGCCGATGCACAGCAGGTTGTCGTGCGCGTCCGCGTGCTCCTCGAGGACGTAGTGCGCGTCGTTCGTCGCCAGCAGGGGGATGTCGAGATCCTTCGCCAGGCGCAGCAGGCCGCCACGGACGTTGCGCTCCAGATCCAGGCCGTGGTCCATCAGCTCCAGGAAGTAGTTCTCCTTCCCGAAGATGTCCTGGTACGCCCCCGCGACCTCCCGCGCCTCGTCGTACTGGTTCAGGCGCAGCCGGGTCTGGATCGCTCCCGACGGACACCCGGTCGTCGCGATGACACCGGCGGCGTGCTCGGAGATCAGCTCCATGTCCATACGCGGCTTGCCGGCCGGGAACTGCCCGGTGTACGACGCTTCGGTCGACATGTAGAAGAGGTTCCGCAGGCCCTCGACGTTCCGCGCCCACATCGTCATATGGGTGAAGCGGCCGCCGCCGGAGACGTCCTTCGAGCCCTCGCCGTCGTCCGACATGGCCCGCACACCGCCGGGCCCCCAGAACTCCTGCTTGCGGTTGCGACGCGAGGACGGAGCGACGTACGCCTCGATCCCGATGATCGGCTTCACACCGTCGAACTTCTTGGCCACCTGCTGGAACTCGTAGGCACCGAACATGTTGCCGTGGTCGCTCATGGCGATCGCCGGCATCTCCTGACGCGCGACCTCCGCGAACATCGGCTCAAGCCGCTGCGCACCGTCGAGCATCGAGTATTCGGTGTGATTGTGCAGGTGAACAAAGCTGTCGGCCACCGGGCAGGCACCTTTCGAGGCGGGTCGTGGGAAGGCTCCACCCTATCCCTCGGCGCCTCGCGAAACGCCGTGCCCGGTGCCCCCCGAGCATGATCGAAAACAGGGCGGACGATGACCTCGATCTTTCACGGAAAGTTGTCGCGTACCTGCCCCGGGTAGCCGGTCGCCCGGTGGCTCGCGAGGTCGAGAAAGAGACGGGCTTGGCGCGCCTGCCCCATGAAGCCGTTGATCCACACCGAGCCTGCGAACGGGGTCACGGACTCGCAGCACCACGTATTCCGCGCGGACGGTGCCATGCACCTCGGGCCCCCCGACGGAGCACCAGATCGGTCAGGCGGCAGCCTTCTGTCGCGCCACCTCGCGGGCCCGCTCGTTCAGCTCCCGCGCGTGGCCGTTCGTCAAATGCGGACGGATGCGACGCCGCATGATGCCGAAGTGCTCATCTGCTCGCACCGAGGACAGGCTCGCGTAGTCGTCGAGGAACCTGTTCCACGTGGAGCACGCCGCTTCAAGATGACCCATTTCGAGCTGTCGTTGAGCGAGGAGGCCGTTTGCATGAGTGCTCCCCTGGCGCTCCATGGGGGGGCGTGCGCGGTTCGATGCCTTCATTGCCTTGACCGATCCGGGAACGTCACCCAGGGCATAGAGGACGCTGGACACGTGGAAGAGGTATGCGGACTGGTCGTAGCCACCTACGGCATCGCGCCGGTCGTCCGCCTTCGACAGAGCGGCTTCCGTCTCCGCCAGACGGCTCAAGGCCAGGGTGCGATCCCCAACGAGGGCCGCGCCGTGGGCCTGCTGGCCCCGAAGGAAGGCTTGAAGGCGGGGCCCTGCCTTTGGTGTTGCTTCGGCGGCCGAGTCGGCCAGTTCGAGAGCCTTGTTTGCGTGCTTCAGGTTGGCCGCCTGTAGGGCCATGCCGCGTAGCGTGCGGCAGTAGGTCACGTGGTCTTCCGCAGCCCCAGCCAGTTCGAGGGCCTGGACGTAGTAGCGCTGGCCCAGGCCATGAGCTTTCTCGTACATGGCCATCCATCCCGTGAGGTACACAAGATCAGAAGCGGCGGCCAGCATGTCCTTCTTCACGGCTTCGGACGCGTCCGCCTTCAAATAGGGCGCCACGGTGTTGACGAGGAACGCCGCGGCCATGGGGCGAGCGTGTCCGCCCCCCAGCTCGTCGAGGATGTCCGCGATTCGATCGGTCATGGTACGGACTGTTGCGACTTCACCCGTGCCGATCCTCACCGTTCGACCGGTGGCCCGATGCTCCAAACGCCCCAGCACATCGTCATAGCTGGGGACGACAAGCGCGGCAGAGTAGAGCGCGCTGCCGAGGACCTTGCGCCGAGATGGGTCCATGTCTGCCCTTCCGGTAACGACAAGTCCCTCAACATTGTCCAGGTGTTGGCCGGGCGCTCCGTCCAATCCGGCCACCACCGGTGGTGCGCCAAGTTCCGCTTCCTCATGGGTGATTGGCCGTCTGACGCGTCCCGAGAGCGCTTCAAGGATGGCTGGCCGTGCCTTCTTCTGCGGCATCGTTCCGTCCAGCCAGTGCTTCACCGCAGATTCGTCGTATCGGAACTGGGCTTCCATCTCGGCACCTGCCCGGTTCACGGCCGCCGCGAACTGCCGATACGTCCAGTCCGCTTCGTCCAGCAGGCGGGCCAGAGACTCGTTGGGCCGGCGCTTCGACATGGTGCCCTCCCTGCGAACTCGAACTTTCAAGTCCTTCAAGTTCTGCCGTCCCTGTAACGGTACCGCTGTGCGTGTCCGTGCGGTTGCGTAGTGCACAGAGGCGATCAACCACGGATACGACCATGCAGAGCAAGGCGGGCTTCATGAGCAGTGCACGGGAGACAGCAGCGACCAACGAGCGGCCTCAGCTGGGTGCTCTGGTCAAGGACGTTGGGGAGGGGAACCGCGTCGGCGTCGTGATGGGCTACCAAGGCCCGTACGTGCAGCTGCGACCTGTAGGCGGTGGCAAGGAGTGGGACGCCGAGCCTGATCGGGTTCGGCCGTTGACGGCGCGCGAAGAGCTGAGTGTTCGTCTCGCCGAGCGCAATGAAGGGTCTCGGTGGGGCAAGTGATCCAGCCTGTCACGGCGGTCGTTGCGCTCAAGGAGTGGACGCTTCAGCCGGATCGTGAGCCTGATGCGGAGTTGATCACCTATGCCATGCAGTGCGCTGTGTGCGGTGAGCACTCGGGCGGGGACGAGGACTGGGCCGACCCGCAGCGGTGGGCGCTCAGCCACTCGGGGCGTAACCCCGCGCACCACAGTTACCGGGAGATCATCACCCGCCCTTGGCGCACCTGGATGAAGCCGTGATCTGCGCAGTCACGCACTGCGGACTTTCTGTCCCCTAGACCGGTCCGCCTTGGACGGGAAGGCTCGCACCCCCGGCGGGCAGTGGTTCCCCCGTCCCCGTCCAGGGCGGGCCTCCAACGCCCCCCGGCTGTCCCCTCGTATCGGTGAGGACGGTAGGCAGCCGGGCGGGTCAGCAAGAGCAGGCACTACCTGACCGATTGACAGAGAGGGAGGAGCACGACATGACAAACGTGCAGATCATCACCGCTGCCGACGGCGGAGGCGGAAGTGGAGGGGACGGAGGCGACGGACACCCCGGCACCCCTTGGACGCCGCCCCCGCCGCCGCCCCCGGACGGTGACATGCCGCCCGGTGATGGGGGCCACCGCAAGTGACGCTCAGCTCTGAGCAGGAAGGCCGCGCCAGTGACGAGCTGGCGCGGTCCCTCCTCGAAGCCGGAGCCTTGACGCCTGCGTGGGCGGAGGCGTTCAGGGCCGTACCGCGATCGTGGTTCCTGCCGGGTCTGTTCTGGGCGCACGACATGGCGACCGGCCGCAGTGTGTCCGTCTCCAGGAGTGGCGACCCCGGCGGATGGGAACAGGCCGCATACTCGAATGTTCCGCTGATCACTCAGTGGGACGACGAACAGCACACGGGCACAGAGCCGGGGTCGGTAGCGACCAGTTCGGCGAGCATGCCGTCAGTCGTGGCGTCCATGCTGCGGGACCTGGACGTGAGCTATGGCATGCGAGTGCTGGAAGTGGGCACCGGCACCGGTTGGAACGCCGGACTCCTCGCCCACCGGTTGGGCACCGGACACGTGGTCAGCGTCGAGATCGACCCGGCGGTCGCGCAGCAGGCCCGAGGCGCGTTGACGGACGCCGGACTCAGCCCTGAGGTAGTCCAAGGGGACGGCCGGGACGGTTGGCCGGACGGGGCACCCTATGACCGCCTGATCGTGACCGCCGGAGTGCGAGCCGTTCCACCGCGCTGGCTGGAACAGACGCGGCCGGGCGGGATCATCCTTGCGCCCTGGGGCACCCACTACAGCAATCAAGACGCGCTGGTCCGGCTGATCGTGAACGAGGACGGCAGCGCGTCAGGGCCTTTCCTCCGCATGGTCGAGTTCATGAAGCTACGGAATCAACGCCTCGACTGGAACCGGTTCCGGGAGCACGTCCCGGAGTTCCCCGGCGACGCCGACGTGTCCAGAACGCCGGTCACTCTGGCGGACCTGGGGGGCCGCTACGAATCCGCACACTTCGCTTTGGGGCTACGCGTGCCCGACTGCGCCCATGTCGTCAACGAGACCGAGGCGGGTACCGGCAAGGCGTGGTTCTTCGACCTGGCGAGCCGGTCATGGGCAGCCGCCGTGTTCCGCAGCGGCGAGCCGGACGCCACGGTCTACCAATCGGGGCCGCGTCGACTGTGGGACGAAGTGGAGGCGGCGTATCGGTGGTGGGTCAGCCGTGGCAAACCGGAGCACACCCGGTTTGGCCTCACTGTCACGCCGGAAGGCCAGCGGGCTTGGCTGGACGATCCGGCGCAGTCATGGGCCTTGTGACGTGTGCCCCGCAGCCGCGCGCTCAGCGGACCTGCCTGCCGTATCAGTGCTGGCAGTGCGGGCACCAAACCGTCGTGCGGCCGGACATGCGGTCCCTGCGCAGCGGCTGGCCGCAACGGGGGCAAGCGGGGTGCGGTGCATCGCGGTGACCGGTGAGCCACGACCGGCGGGCAGGGACGCACCCCACGCGTACCGCGGATCGGAGGACCCGGCCCATGGCGGTGTGGACGTCGCGGCGCTCGTGTTCGGCCAGCCCATCGGCGCGCCGCGCCGGAGCGACCCGGGCGCGCCAGAGGATCTCGTCGACCAGGAGATTGCCGAGCCCGGCCATCACCGACTGGTCCATCAGCACCCCCTTGATCCGGCCGCGCCTCCCCTCCAGGGCGGTATTGAACTCGCTTCGGCTGATGGTGAGTGCGTCCGGCCCCTGTGAGGCAAGGATCTTCTCTACGGCGGCGTCCGAGCCGGCGACGCGAAGACCCTGGAGCTTGCGCTGGTCCCGGTAGCGCAGCTGTCGGCCGTTGCCGAGCGTGAGAATCACTCGGTCGTGGGCCTCCGGCGGGTCGTCCCGCGAGCAGCAGAGAAGGCTTCCCGTCATTCCGAAATGCAGGATCACGGTGGTGCCGTCGCTGGGAGCGATCAGCCACTTTCCATGGCGCCACGGTTCGCCGAACCGGCTGCCCTCCAGTTCACGCTTCAGCCGCTGCTTACTGACCCCGTGCAGCACCCCGGCGTCGGCCACGTCGACGCGTTCGACGATCCGGTCTCGGGCGCAGTCGGCCATAATCCGGCGGAAGCACTCCACGTCCGGAAGTTCGGGCATCCGCTGCACCTCCGGTCACTGGCGCGGTCGGACTGCGTAGGACGCAGGTCGCGCGCAGTCTCCTTCAGCCGAGTGCCTGAGCCACGACGGTCAGATCCGAGACGAGCCCGCCGTACACGCTGTCCCGGTCCCTGGCACGCAGCACTGCCGAGGGGTGGATGGTCGCGACCAGCTGCGGTCGTGAGTCGGTGCCCGCTGCGCCGTTCATGGGCCGCAGCACGCCCCGCTCCTGAGTGACGTGGAACGAACTCCCCATCAGCGATTTACCGGCCGTGGCCCCGAGCGTCACGACGATCTCCGGGGCCAGTACGTCCAGCTCAGCCTCCAGCCATGGGCGGCAGGCAGCCACCTCCCGCAGGGTCGGCGGCTTGTGGATTCGCCGCTTTCCCCTCTCGTCCCGGACGAACTTGAAATGCTTCACCGCATTGGTCACATAGGCATCGCGCATGTCGAGGCCGGCATCGTCCAGAGCCCTCGAGAGGAGCCGGCCGGCGGGCCCGACAAAGGGCTCTCCCCGCTGATCCTCTTGATCTCCCGGCTGTTCCCCCACGAGTACGAGACGGGGCTCGGGATTCCCGGCGCCGAACACGGTCTGTGTAGCGTTCTCGAACAGCGGGCAGCCCCGGCACCCGGCGGCGGCCTGCCGCAACGCCTGCAGATCGGATCCTTCCGGAACGTACGGGGCCGAGTCGTACGCTGCCTTCCCAGGCTTTCCGGGGCGCTCCGACCTCCCGTCGGCCATGACGCTCACCCACCTTCGGAAAACGGACTCGCCAGAGGCCCAGGTGTACCCGGAATGCTGGCTTTCATCCCTGTCCGGCTCCAGTGGGGTGAGTCCCTGCGCTGAACCGCGCAGAGTCGCGGGACCTTGTCGCACACTTCCTTGCCGGGGTCGTTGAAAGGCGGAAGCAATGGGTGTGACGCCGGGCGGTCCTCACCCCGGAACGGCATCGACGAAGACACCCACACGCACCCGGACCGGAGAGAACCGACGGCTTCGCGTCAGGTCTCCTCCTCCATGCGGATGGCATCCCTGAGGTCCTGGAACGCCTCGTCGGTCCTGTCCTCCTGCGCCGCGAGCAACGCAGCGGGTCAGGCGGGTCCGCTCGCCGGAGGGACGATCCCAGCCGGCAGGGGATCGGCCACACTCGCATCTACTCGGAGATCATTCAGAGGGCGACATTGGGTCCTCCGGACCGGCCAGGCCCTTCGAAAGGCAGAATTCGTTGCCCTCCGGGTCGAGCATCACGCGGTAGGGGTGGTCGCCGTCCAGTACCTCGCGGACCAGCGAACCGCCTGCCGCAACCACCCGGTCGGTCGCCTCCTCCAAGTCGTCGACGGCCAGGTCGATGTGGAACCGGTTGCGGCCCGATTCGGGCGGCCGGCACTGCTGGAAGGCGAGGCCCGGGGCGCCCGGTGCGATCGGTCCGGTGGCCGGGTAGTCCCGGTCGAGCAGTGGCAGGGCGAGGAGGTCGCTCCAGAAGTGGGCCACCGTGTCCCGTTGCGCTGCGTCAAGCACCATGAAGACCAACCGGCCTACGGGGCCGCGATGTTGATTGGCACTCTGCTGCTCCTCCGCACTCATGAACCGCGACGCTACCCGCTGAACCGCCGGGCCGACGAATGCCGTTGTGATCGCGGGAGCCGCTACCGGCAACAGGTCCCTGGACGGACCTCTCACTTCGAGCAGCGTCTACTAAGGTGAGCGGTGGGCCGTGACTGGCGCTGAGGTGGGGTACCACCGGGGAGCGGTCTGACAGCAGTTGTCGATGCCGTGCGCCTGGGCAATCCACCACCGTGAGGCTCAGGAGTGGCACATGGCCCAGACACGGACAGCTCGCCTGATGGACGGCAGCGGCCTTGCCCGCCGAATCGTCGAGAGCAGTACCGCAGCCGCTGCGGACATCCGATCGCACACCGGGACGGCACCGTGCTTGGCGACGGTGCTGGTCGGGGAAGATCCGGCTTCCGTGGCCTACGTCCGTATGAAGCGTGCCAGGTGTGCGAAGGGGGGCATCCGGTCACGCCATGTGGCTCTGCCCACTTCGGTCGGCACAAGCGGCCTCGTCGACACCGTCGCCGAGTTGTCGCAGGACCCCGGTGTGCACGGCATCCTGGTTCAGCACCCGGTGGGGCCCCACATCGACGAACGCGCCGCGTTCGAAGCAATCGCTCCCGAGAAGGACGTCGACGGGGTCACGATGCAATCCTTCGCGGCGATGGGGTTCGGTCTGCCCGGCTTCGTGTCCTGCACTCCCGAGGGAATCATGCGCCTGCTGGACGAGTACGACGTCGACATCGCAGGCAAGCACGCGGTCGTCGTGGGGCGCAGCGCCATCCTGGGCAAGCCCGCGGGAATGCTCCTGCTCGCACGCGACGCCACGGTGACGTACTGCCACTCGCGCACCTCCGATCTCTCCTCGATCGTGCGGGAAGCAGACGTTCTGCTGGCCGCGGTAGGACGACCGTGCTTCATCCCCGGCAGCTATGTGAAGCCCGGTGCAGTGGTGATCGACGCGGGATACAACCCGGGCAACGTCGGTGACGTCGACTTCGAGTCCGCCAGGAACCGGGCGAGTCTGATCACTCCGGTCCCGGGAGGCGTCGGGCCCATGACCATCGCCGTCCTCCTCGAGCAGACAGTCGCAGCGGCGGCACGACAGCTGGGCGTGGGCTGATCAAAGGCCCTGGCGGAAGCAGCATCCGTCAGGGCCTCGACCAGCGCATGGCAAGCACCGCTCAAGTGCGCGGGCCTCGTCGGTCCGCCAGCGGCGGGCCACCGCGGTGGCCGGCTGGATCGCGGACAGGCCGAACCGGGCGAGCCGGAACGGGTGCCGGGGCACATGCAGCAGCGGCCGCATGACGTCCTCGGACAGCGCGTCGTAGCCGGAGGCCAGCGGGCCGAACAGCCGGCGCCAGGCCGGACCGTCCGCGCCGAGGCGGACCTCCGTCTCCTCGACCGAGCGGACCATCACCCCCGCCGCGCCGGAATCCAGCGGATGTGCGAGGTCGACCTCGGGAAACATCCACTCCAAGCCGTGCCGGCCCAGGCCCAGGGACTCCAGGAACGTGGAGCCGACCGCCATCGGGTGCACCGCCGAGCAGTGGTCGTGCAGCACCCCGGGGACGGTCAGCTCGCCGGACCTGGTCCCGCCGCCGATCTCCTCGGCGGCCTCCAGGACGGTGACGGCCACCCCCTGCCGGGCCAGGGCGACGGCGGCGGCCAGCCCGTTGGGGCCGGCCCCGACGACGATGGCGTCACTCATGCGCCGTCGCCACCTGCGCGCCGGCGGGCTGCGAGCTGCCGTCGACGGCCCGGACGGGGATCGTCGCATCGTCGTCGGCCAGCCACGGCTGGCGGGCGACCATGTCCCTCACCTCCACGTAGCCCTCCTCGATGCGGCCTGTTGCGGCATCCATGACGCGGTAGTGCTGGCGCTGCCTGTGCATGGGCTGCGATTCGAGGACGATGACGCGCAGCTCGCCCTCGGCGAACCGGCAGCGCTCCTGTACGGCGTCCAGCAGTTGCTCGTTGTGCAGGTGGCCCTCGCCGAAGTTCCAGCCGAGGACCGTGCCGGCGATGTACTCGCCGTCGCGGATGTCGTACGCCTCGGTGTCGTCCAGGGCCCGGGGGAGCAGGCCGTTGAGCGCCCGGCCGTGACTGTGCATGGACCGCCACGCCATGCCCTTGTGCAGCATCACCTCGGCCATCTCCTCTCCGTACAGCCGGGTGAGCTGGTCCTTGGGCGTGCCGGCCGCCTTGACGATGTGCGCGTTGAGCTGCTGCTCCGTCCCCTTGCGGAAGCACCAGGTGCTCGTCGCCCAGTTGCCGGCGTAGTAGCGCATCGCGGGCAGGAACGACACCAGTTGGGGCTTCACATGGCCGAGGACCGGGACGGCGACCAGGCACACCAGCAGCAGGGCGGCCAGGAGCGGGGAGTGCAGCGAGGACAGCCCGGTCCCGGCGTGGTGCCCGAAGAGGAACAGCGCGGAGAAGATGAAGAAGACGTTCCACTCCAGCGGAACGCCCATGGGGAAGGTGGACAGGATGTGGAGGTGGAAGACGACCATGATGGTGAGGGCCACGGTCGTGGTGACGCCGCCGTCGGAGAGGAGGAGCACGAGAGGCACCGAGTACTCGATGACCGTGCCCGAGTGGGCGGCCAGGGCGGACAGCCCGGACGGGCGCAGGTCGTCCGGGTAGCCGCGGTAGAGCTTGCGCTTGAGCCACTTGACCCGCTGGAGCGGGCTGTTGCTGATCATGATGGCCACGACGAACGGGAAGTGGCGGTTGAGTTTGGAGGTCGCGGCGCCCCACCAGAGGGCCAGCATGACGAGCTTGAGCCCGACGATCATGTCGGTGAACGGGAAGCAGAACACCAGCAGCGTCAGCCCGTACTGCTCGCCTCGGGCGGCGAGGAAGACGGTCTTGTCGCGCAGCCCCAGCAGGCCGAGAGCGGCGGCGAGCGGGATCAGCCGGACCGGATCGATCAGGCCGACGGTGTTCCCCTGGGGCGCCGGGCCGGCGGTTCCCGGAGAGCACAGCAGCCACACCGCCGAGACGATGACCGCCGCGTACAGTGCCACGTCGACCGCCGTGCGGCGGGTGCCCCGGGTGAGCGGCACCTTGCCCGGCCACGGGGGCAGTCGGACGGTCCCGGGCCGCAGCCAGTGCAGAAAGGCGCCGACCGGGGGCAGAAAGCGCAGGGTCAGCGGGCCCGATCCGCAGCCCAGACCCAGCACCTCGTACAGCAGCGTCCAGACCACGACCTTCTGGTAGACGATCGGTTCGGTCCACCAGGACGCGACGTCACCGACCGGCCCGAGCCCCGGCGTGGCGGCGGTGACGGCCACGCCGCCGAGGACATAGCCCGCGATCTTGAGGACGTAGAGGACGTACACCGCCCCCGGTGTGCCGAAGCCGTGCTCGGCCCAGTGCTGGGCGAGCGGGCGGATACGGCGCAGATACGGCTGCGACCGCCATTCCTTCAGGTCGAAGTCGGCCGGATTCGGGGTGATGAAGCCCATGACGAACCTTCATTTCTCGCGCGGGGGCGGGAGGGGGAGGCGGTTCAGACGGCCGGGGAGGCGGACGTGGCGAGCTCGGCCCGGAGGAGGGGCTTGTCGATCTTTCCGACGGGGTTCTTGGGGAGGGTCTCCAGCACGACGACGCGGTCCGGGAGCTTGTAGCGCGACAGCGCGCCCCGGCAGTGCTCGAGGAGCCCGTCCGTGGTGACGGTGGCGTCCGGGCGCAGCACGACGAAGGCGACGGGCACCTCGCCGAGTACGCCGTGCGCGTCCCCGACGACAGCAGTCTCGAACACCTCGGGGTGGCCGTAGAGGACCGACTCGATCTCCTTGGGGTAGATGTTCTCCCCACCGCGGATGATCATGTCCTTGATGCGGTCGACGAGCACGAGGTAACCGTCCTCGTCGAACCGGCCGATGTCACCGGTGTGCAGCCAGCCGTCGACGACCGTGCGGCGGGTCTCCTCGGGCCTGTTGAGGTAACCGCGCATCACATGGGGGCCGCGGAGGACGACTTCACCGGTGGCGCCCTGCGGCAGTAGCCGGCCCGAGGGGTCCGTGACGGCGACCTCCTGGCCCGGCATGGGCAGGCCCACCGTCCCCGGTTTGCGGAGTCCGTCGAGAGGGTTCGCCGTTGACGCGCAGGTGCCCTCCGACAGGCCGTAGCCCTCCACAACGGGGATCCCGTACCGGCTCTCGAACCGCTCGATGAGCTCGGCCGGCATCGGTGCGGCCCCGCACGCGGCGAAGCGGACGGAGGAGGTGTCGGGGCGCTCCGCCTCCGGGAGTGCCGCCAGCATCGCGTAGATCGCCGGTACGGCCGAGAAGTGGGTCGGCCGTACCGCCTCGACGGTGCGGAAGAACGTATCGGCCTTGAAGCGTCCGGAGACGGTGACCCTGCCTCCCACGAGGAGCGGCGACAGCACTCCGACGACGATGCCGTTGACGTGGAAGAGCGGGAGGACCAGCAGGCTGTGGTCGTCCTCGCCCAGCCGCGACACCTCGGTCATCATCGTCGACATCGCCGCGAGGTTGGCGTGGGTGAGCATGACGCCCTTGGGTTTTCCGGTGGTGCCGCTGGTGTAGATCAGCAGCGCGAGTGCGTCGGTGTCGGGGGGCGCTGCATCCTGCCAAGTGCCGGATTCGCCCGAGGAGTTGGAGGTGTGTACGGCGTCGGCGCCCGTACGCAGCTCGGCGACGTCGATCGTGTCCACCGTCAGGGACACGCCGCCGTCCTGTCCGATGACGACCTTCGCGGCCGAGTCGGCGATCTGGTGACCGGCCTCGGCGGCGGTCAGGGTGGGATTCACCGGTGTCACCGTGGCCCCCAGCCGCCAGACCGCGAAGAGCGCGACCACGAACTCGACACGGTTGGGCAGCATCACCGCCACCACATCGCCGCTCCTGACCCCGCGCCGCCGCAGGGTCGCGGCGGCCTCCCGGACCCACGCCAGGAATTCGGCATTGCCCAGGCGCACCGCATCGTCGGCGACGCACGGGGCATCGGGGCTCCGGGCTGCGCGCACATCAGGCAGTTCCGCAAAGTGCATGTCGGGTCTCCTCCATCACAGTCAGTCCGCCGCGCTGTGATGAGAGACAGTACGAACGCGCCGCCTCGCCGGCCCATAGGCGCGGGAGACGACTCCGGCGAAGCCGGTTGTGCGCGGAGCACAGTCCGTACGGCCGTCCCGACGGCTGCCCCACTCCCGGCTCCGGCAGTCGAGGGGTGATCGGCGGGGGTGGGACTGCGGCCAGGAACGGGGTGCGCTTACGATGGCGGCCATGAGACGGCCCTCGCATCCGGCGGTCTTGCCTCTCGGGGCAAGGGCCTACCTGCTGTTGATGCTTGCCGTCCTGGCCGGAGTGGTGGCCATGCACGGCTTGGGGTCGCCTTCCGTGCCGGCGAATCCCCACCCTCGGCCGGTCTCCGGTCATGTCAGGGCAGCTCCCGAGGCGGCTCACGCCGAGACCTGCTGCGGGCACTCGGAGGGCAGCGACGGCTCCGCGAGCGGCGAGAGCTGCGAGCATGCGGATCACGGCAGCGGCGGCGGGTCCGGCGGGCACGTGGAGCACGCGGACGGTACGTGCGCTGCCGGCGGTACCAGCAACGCTCCCGCGCTGCCCGCCCTGGCACCCGTGGCGGTGGTCACCGACGACGGAGCGAGCGTGCCCGGCATGGCACCGGCAGCGGCGCTGGGCGGACGCGCCCCACCGTCGTTGAGCGAACTGCAACTCCTGCGCATATAGGGCGCCTCCGCGGCACCCGCCTCCCTGCCTCGAGCCGGTGGCCGCCTTCGTCATGCCCACTCTTCGCAGTACGTGACAGGAGTTGCACACCCATGACCGCACACCGATCCCTGATCCGCCGCGCCGCCGTTGTGACGGCGGCCGTCGCAGCCGCCATGACGCTGACCGCCTGCGGCGGAGGCGACGCCAGCTCTGCCGGGCACGACGGCCACGGCAAGAGCTCCTCGCCCACCACCACCTCGAACGCCACGGCCTCTGCCGAGCGGGGCGGGCACAACGCCGCCGACGTCTCGTTCGCCCAGGGCATGATCCCCCATCACCGCCAGGCCGTGGAGATGGCCGAGATCGCCGAGACCCGCGCGGATTCCCCGGCAGTGAGGACGCTGGCCGAGGAGATCAAGAAGGCACAGGACCCGGAGATCAGGACCATGTCCGGGTGGCTGGCCTCCTGGGGTGAGCAGACTCCCTCCGAGGGCGCAGGCGGAGGCCATGCCGGGCACTCGATGTCCGGGATGATGACGCCCGAGGAGATGGACAGGATGGAGAAGGCCTCCGGCAAAGCCTTCGAGACCGCGTTCCTGCGGATGATGGTCAAGCACCACGAGGGCGCCGTGCAAATGGCCGCGACCGAGAAGTCCGAAGGCTCGTACCAGCCCGCCAAGGACACGGCCGAGGACATCATCACCTCGCAGACCGCCGAGATCACCGAGATCAACAGGCTGCTCGGCAAGAACTGACCGCAGGTGCCACGGGGGCGGGGCGACCGCCGTCCTGCCCCCCAGCGCACCAAGCCACCGTCGGTGGGCTCTGCGCACGAGCCCATCGACGGTCGCCGTACCCGAAGCACACATGGGGTCACCGGCGAAATGAGGCGCTCGGGAGTGCCGGAGTGCCGGAGTGCCGGAATGCCCGGGGCCGCAAACAGTCGCAGGACAGCGCATCGGTGCGCTAACGCAGCCGCTCGGCCAGGAACTCCTCCCAGGTTCGGTGGCCGACGGCCTGGCACCGGCTCGAGCACCGGCCGGAGAGCCGCCATCAGCCGCTCCCGGGACAAGACCGACCACTCTTCCCGTAATACCCCTGGGGGGTATAAAATCGGTGAGGGATGCCGGGCGCTCCCGCCGGACCCACACTGGATGGGAAGGGGAAAAGGCCGTGGACCACACCGCTCGCCCGACCAGCACGCCGGCCGACGCCGAGTACGACCACCGCGGGCACGACGAGCACACGCCGACCGGTGGCGGTTCCTCCTGGCGAACCGCCTCTCAGGCGACGCTGCACTGCCTCACCGGCTGCGTCATCGGCGAGATCCTGGGCATGGCCATCGGCACCGCGCTTCTCTGGGGCAATGTCCCCACGATGGTCCTCGCGATCGCCCTGGCGTTCCTCTTCGGCTACTCGTTCACCCTGTACGCGGTGCGTCGCAAGGCGGGCGTCGGCCTCAAGGCCTCCATCCGTATCGCCCTGGCCGCCGACACCGTATCCATCGCTGTCATGGAGTTGGTGGACAACGGCATCATCGCCCTGACCCCCGGTGCCATGGACGCCGAGCTGTCGGACGGGCTGTTCTGGGGAGCCCTCCTCGGTGGCTTCGCCGTCGCGTTCCTGATCACCACGCCCGTCAACAAGTGGATGATCGGCCGCGGCAAGGGCCACGCCGTCGTCCACGCCTACCACTGACCCCGGCCCGGGCGTTCGCGCCGCCGCTGCCCCGTACAGCCGCGCGCTTCAGCGCTCGGACCCTGGGCCGAGCAGGGGTTTCACGTCGATGACGGAGTGCCGTCCAACGCTTGCGTACGCGGACCCGCAGCCCGTCGACGCCGGAGGGCATCACGGCCGGCCGGGCCGGCAGTCCTGCCCGAAGTCACCGGCCGCGGGGCTGGATGAAGCGCAGCATGCCGGCAGTCCTGCCCGAAGTCACCGGCCGCGGGGCTGGCTGGATGAAGCGCAGCATTTTGCCGGAGGGATCACTTGCCGGACGGCGCGGGTCCGTGGCGGCGGAGGCATTGGACAACGGCGTTCGGGCAGGTCGGGTCGGGCGGTGCGGACACGTCGGGCAGGTCAGGCGGGGGGACAGGTCGGGCGGGAGGGCTCCTCGGCTGCGGCGCGGCACCGTTCAGGCCGGGCCCCGTTACGATCACACACCGTCCGGACGCTCGCCGACGTCCGGCGATCTTCTCTTCCTCTATACCGACGGGGTCATCGAGGCCCGGGACCGCACCGGGACCTTCTACCCGCCGGCCGACCGAGTCGCCACCTGGAACGGAGCCGGCCCGGGCTCCCTCGTGCAGTACCTCCACGACGATCTGCTCCGGTACACCGGCGGAAGTCTGGGCGACGACGCCGCCATGATCGCGATTGAGAGCGCGTCTGTAAACTTGTCAGCCCGACGTGGTCCGTGCAGGCTCGGCCGAGGGTGCCCCTGCCGCGATGAGTTCCGGCCGGGTCGCGAGTCTGTTCTGGTGAGCGTCGTAGGACGTGGTACGACGCTGCCCGGCACGAGACACCACGGAGGACACCATGACGACCACGCCCGGCAACGCGAGCAGCAACCTCCCCGGCAAGCCGCCAGTCGTCGACCTGGCCGCCTGGCAGGCGGCGCGCGAGGAGCTGCTGGTCCGCGAGAAGGCGCACACCCGTGAGGGCGACGCGATCGCCGCGGCCCGGCGGCGGCTGCCGATGGTCGAGCTCGACGGCGCGGTCGAGGTCACCGGCGTTGACGGGCCGGTCCCGTTCCTCGACCTGTTCCAGGGTCGCGACGAGCTCGTGGTCTACCAGCACATGTGGTACGACGGCGCGCCGCACCAGGGGCAGTGCGAGGGCTGCACCACCACGGCCTGGCACGTGAAGGACGCCGTCTACCTCAACGCCCGGGGCGTCTCGTTCGCCGTCCTGACCTCGGGCCCGTGGGACGAGGTGGCTCCCTACGTCGAGTTCATGGGTTACACCCAGCCCTGGTACTCGGTGCGGGGCGTGGAGGCGCCGGTCGGCGGAGAAATGGGGCACATCGTCTGTTTCCTGCGCGACGGCGACCGCGTGTTCCTCACCTACTCCACGACGGGCCGTGGCAACGAGCCGGTCAACGGATCCCTCGGCCTGCTCGACATGACGCCCTACGGCCGCGGCGAGGCGTGGGAGGACAACCCCGAGGGCTGGCCCGTGATCGGCGATGTCCGTGAGGGGCACCCGTCCGAGGGCCGCCAGGCCTGCTGGTACTGGCGCTCGGACGCCGACGGCGTCGCCACCTGGGGCCCGACCAGCCGGCCCGTGCCGCAGTGGACCCGCCCCGGCGCGACCCCTGTGGAGACCCTCGGCCGCCAGGGCCACCAGCACTGACGCGTCTTCTTCGACGGCGTCGGCAAAGGTGTCAGGTGCCGGGCGGAACCTCCGGACGATGCGAACGGCCCCCGCGCGCTCGATCGGTGGGCGGTTCGCCCGGAAGGTAAAGGACTCCTGGTAGGAGAGGGGCTGTCCAGGCTTGCCAGTCCTACCAGGAGTCCGGGTGCACGTATCGCCGGAGTGCCAGTACTGGTCATGCCTGCTCACGGCCGTGGCGATCGTCCCTCGCGGCGGCACTTCTACCCCGGTTCGACGATGACCGACGGTCAGTGGGCGCTGCCGGCGCCGCTGCTCCCGGCGGCGGGGAGCACCGGCGGGCGCGGGGGCAGGCCCGAGAAGTGGGACCGGCGCCTGGTCCTGGACGCGATCTTCTACCTGGTCCGCGGCGGGATCGCCTGGCGGGCCCTGCCGGCCGGCTTCCCGCCGCACCAGACCGTCTGCGCCCTGTTCCGCCGGTGGACCCGCGCGCGGGCGTGGTGCCGGATCTACGCAGCGCTGCGTGAACGTGCGCGCCTGGCCGACGGGCGTGGCCCCGTGCCGACCGCGGGCGTGATCGACTCCCAGACCGTCCGCGCCGCCGACACCGTCCCGACCGCCAGCAGCGGGTACGACGGCGGGAAGAAGATCAAGGGCCGCAAGCACCACGTCGCGGTCGACACCGGCGGGCTGCTGCTGGCATGGCGTGGTCACGACCGCCTCCTTGTAGGACCGCGACGGTGCGTTCCGCATCACCGCCGCGCTGCGCGAGGCGTTCTCCACGATCACCCCGGTGTGGGCCGACGCCGGGTACACAGGCCGGTTCGTCCTCGCCCACCGGGTGCCGCCGATTGCAGAACGAGCACCGGGAAGGGTGCCGACCCCGCCGCTGCGGAGAGACGATGGAAGCGCCGGAACGGGCGAGAGGGGAGGGCCGGCTGGTCGTAGCGGGTATGGGGCTGCGACCTTCTCGGCAGGGCGGAAGGGAGTGCCTGGGATGAGTGAAGCCGAGTTCTTCGGGGAGGACCCGGGCCGGACACCGGCTGCCCCCTCCGAGCCGGGTGGCCTCCTCGACGTGCTGAACGTCGCCGCCGTCGTCCTCGACGCGGACGGTCGCATCGTGCTGTGGAGCCCGCAAGCGAAACAGCTGTTCGGCTACACCGCTGACGAGGCCCTCGGGCAGTACGCGGGCCCGCTGCTGGTCCACGAGCAGCACCTGGAACTCGTCATCAAGCTGTTCGACCAGGTCATGGGAGGCGGCGGCAGCTGGGCCGGAGTCTTTCCCTTTCGGCACAAGGACGGCAGCATGCGGCTGGCGGAGTTCCGCAACATGCGGCTGGAGGACGAGCGGAGAGACATCTTCGCCCTGGGCCTCGCCACCGACCAGGCAACCCTGCGGGGGGTGGAGAGGGACCTGGCACTGTCCACCCGGCTGGTGTCCCAGTCCCCGGTCGGGCTGGCGGTCATGGACCGCGAGCTGCGGTGCGTCACGGTCAATCCGGCGCTGGAGCGCATCAACGGCCTGTCCGCCGATGAGCATGCCGGCCGTCCCGCCCGCGACGTTCTGCCGTTCCTGGACGCCGAGGCCGCCGAGTCCGCGATGCGGGAGGTCCTGGCCACCGGCAACCCGATCCTCGACCGGTTCGTCGTCGGCCGCAGCGCCACCGACTCGGAGGAGGAGCAGGCATGGTCGGTATCGAACTACCGGCTGGATGCCCCCAACGGCAAGGTACTGGGGGTGGCCACCTCGGTGGTGGACGTCACCGAGCGGCACCGCGCCACGACCGAGGCCGCCCAGGCCCGGCGGCGTCTCGCGCTCGTCGCCGACGCCTCGCTGCGCATCGGGACCACACTCGACCTCGGCCAGACAGCCCGCGAGCTCGCCGAGGTGTCCGTCCCGGAACTGGCCGACGTGGCCGCCGTGGACGTGCTCGACAGCATCCTGAACAGCCGCTCGACGGCGGAGCCGGGCAACGGGCCCACCCTGTTCCGCGCCCTTGCCGTGTCCCCGTCCTGCCCCACCGAGGCCGTACGCGCCGCCGACCGGCCCGGCGATCTCGCCACGTACGACGCCGACCGTGCGGTCACCGAGTGCGTGACCTCCGGCCGCCCGGTCCTGGTGTCCCATACGGACAGCGATGACCTGCTGCGCATCGCCCGCAGCTCCGACGCCGCCGAACTCCTGGCGCGCGCCGGGCTGCACTCCTACTTGGCCGTACCGCTGATCGCCCGCGGCGAGGTCCTCGGCGCCCTCGACCTCAAGCGCACCCAGAACCCCCTGCCCTTCGACGAGGACGATGTCGTCCTGGCGGGTGAGCTCGCGGCGCGGGCGGCCGTATGCATCGACAACGCCCGCTGGTACCAGAGGGCGCGCGACACCGCGCTGACTCTCCAGCGCAGCCTGCTTCCCCACAAGCCACCGCACCAACCCGGTCTGGAAGTCGCCCACCGCTATCAGCCCGCGCAGGCGGCCAGTGAAGTGGGCGGCGACTGGTACGACGTCATTCCTCTGTCCGGGACCAAGACAGCGCTTGTCGTCGGGGACGTCATGGGCAGCGGTCTCAGCGCCGCCGCCACCATGGGTCAACTCCGCACCGCCACACGCACGCTGGCCGATCTCGACCTCGACCCCGCCTCGGTCCTGCGCCACCTCGACCACATCACGGAGAGCCTGGAACAGGACATCGCCACCTGCGTCTACGCGGTGTACGATCCGCATCGCGCGCAGTGCCGCATCTCCAACGCCGGACACCTGCCGCCCGTCCTGCTGCACCCCGGCCGTGCCCCACGGCTGCTCGACCTGCCCGCTGGCTCCCCGCTGGGCGTCGGCGGAGTCACTTTCAGCACCACCACTGTCCCTCTGGAGCCCGGGGACCAGCTGATCCTCTATACCGATGGCCTGGTCGAAACCCGTGACCAGGCCATCGACGAGCGCCTGGACGCCCTCCTGGCTCTTCTCGCCGAGCCCCAGCGGTCTCTTGAGGAGACCTGTGACGGGCTCCTTTTCGCCCTGCGCCACCCTGACAACCACGACGACGTCGCCCTGCTCATCGCCCGCGCCCGGTCGTGTTCGGCGAGCGGGACGGAGGCGGCGAGTGGGGCGGAGGCGGCGCCCTGACCCGGCGCGGGTGGTCGACAAGATCTGCGTGGTGAGCGCCCGCCGCGCACATATGTGTGGCAGCGACTCGCCCCCGAATCCCCTCTGGTGCGGGCCGACATGCTGCGGCTGCCGTTTCGACCCGTTCGTTCCGCTGAGCCTGGCGCTGTGCTGCGCTTCTGCATCTGACGACGGATCAAGTACCAGTGGTGGCGGGGGAGTTCAGGCGAGCCCTCAACCCGGCGTGCGAGGCCGCACGGGAACAGTACATACGCCGTTCGCATACCGCGCTGACGCGGCTCAGCTCCTGGCGCGTGCCCGCCCAGAGCTGACACCGTGCCCCGTCTCTCCATCCCTGGTGCGTACCCGCGTCCCCGACGTCACCCCGAGAGGACCCTTCCCTGCTGGACCGCGTCGGCCGCCTCGACCCGGCCGACGTTCTCCGGAACGACCTCTACGATCTGGCCGCCCCGCTCCCACGCATGCACCACGGCCGGATCGCCTGGCTTGGCGACGCCGCCCACGCGCCGGCCCCCAACCTCGGCCAGGGCGTGCGATGGCGGCTCCCTCTACTGACGAGATTAGTGATCGTTGATCGCGCTGTGGCAGCATTCAACACGTTGTTGCCAGGCAGAACCCGACCATGGGGGAAGCAGCATGCCCACGCTCTACCTGAACACGCTCACCTGCAAGGTTGCCGAAGACTGGAACTTGGGCCTCAACCAGGACGAGCCCAGGATCAAGGTGAATGGTGAACCAGTCGCAGACCTGAACGTAGAGGAGGGCCTAACGTACTCAGTCGACAAATCCGTCCGTTTCACCGGCGAGGCCCGTATCACGTTGGTCGAACGCGACACACCGGACGGCGAGGACTTCCTCGGCGAGCATGTGGTCAAGGGGGGCAGCGACACCCTGAAATTCACCAAGGACGGCGCCTACTACCTCCTCTCCTACGTGGTAACGGAGTGAAGTAGGCGACCTGAGAACAGCACTGTGCCCCCGCAAGGCGACCCAGCGGGGGCACAGTCATGGACGGCGCCAGTCTGACCTCTCAGAAGCCATCCGCTTACCGGTCAACGGGCTTGACCGGGGCGCCCACGAACGCCCACGGACCTCCAGGCGGCCCTGAGGCGCCGACCGTCGTAGCAGGTCAGGAAGCCTCACCCATCGCCCGGCGCAGTTGGCCAAGCATGTGACGTCAGGCCGTGGCCTGTTGTGCAGTCGTCTGGCCGAGGCGGGCGAATGGTTTCGGACGCAGCTTCCTGGGCCGGGAAAGCCCGGCCTCATACAGCCAGATCGGACCTCCTCAGGCCACGTCCGGGACTGCCGCGACGGTCCCGCGGTCCCTTTTGCGCCACAGCCACGCGATATCGCGTCCGAAGGACCAGACGAGCAGGGCCAGGGCCAGGAGGACCATCGCCGACACCGGCGAGGGCGGGACGATCCCGGCGGCGGCCACGACCAGGACGATGCCCTGCAGCGCGGCGACCGCCTTGCGGGCCGTGCCCGGCGGCAGCGGTCCGCGCAGCCACGGCATCACCCGGGCCGCCGCGACGAAGGCGTACCGCATGGCGCCGATCAACAGCACCCACGCGCCCAGCGACATGGCGACGTGGACGCTGAGCACCAGGATGAGGAAGGCGTCGACCTCCATGTCGAAGCGTGCCCCCAGTGGGGACGCCGTCCCGGTGCGCCGGGCGACCTGGCCGTCGACCGCGTCGAGGATCAGCGCCACCGTGGCGAGGGCGACCAGGACCGCGACCGGCGGCCGCCTCCCGAACGAGTCCGCGACCAGGGCGGTCACACCTCCGACGAGCATGGCCCGGCCCAGGGTGACGCCGTTGGCGGGGCCGAAGGACCCGGCCCACGACCGGCTGAGGGCGAGCGACAGCACGGCCCAGGTGGCGACGGCGAACGCCGAACCCGCCAGCCACCCCGCGGGTCCCAGACCGGCCGCTGCCCAGAGACACCCCAGCAGGAGCATCTGCGCGCCCAGTCCCGCCGCGGTTTCCCGCCGGAACACCTCTGGGATTTCCGGCCGGAGCAGAGTTCTGGCACAGCCGTCGTGCAGGGCCATCCTGCCTCCTCCCTCTGTGTGACAGAGTCGATGAGCGCCGCGTATCGTATGCGCGGCCGTGACGACTTCCAGTACGTGGACCAGGGCCCCGTTGTTCAGGAGGATGCCGATGAAGCGCGACGCCCGCGCCTTCTGGCTCCGCTCTCCCGGCAACGGTGAGATCCGGACGGTGTCCCTGCCCGAGCCCGCCGCCGACGATGTTCTGGTGCGCACTCTCTGTTCCGGAGTGAGCCGCGGAACGGAGACTCTGGTCTTCCGCGGCGGCGTACCCGAGAGCCAATACACCACCATGCGGGCGCCGTTCCAGGACGGCGAATTCCCCGGGCCCGTCAAGTACGGCTATCTCAATGTCGGTGTTGTCGAAGAAGGCCCCGAATCCCTGCTCGGCCGTACGGTCTTCTGCCTCTATCCGCACCAGACCCGGTACGTCGTACCGGCGAGCGCCGTGACCCCGGTGCCGGACACCGTCCCCGCCGCGCGGGCCGTGCTGGCCGGGACGGTCGAGACCGCGGTGAACGCCCTGTGGGACGCCGCGCCGCTGATCGGCGACCGGATCGCCGTGGTCGGGGCGGGCATGGTCGGCTGCTGCGTCGCAGCCGTCCTCGCCCGGTACCCCGCCGTACGCGTCCAGATCGTCGACGCGGATCCCACGCGTGCGGACATCGCCAAGGCGCTCGGCGTCGACTTCGCGCTCCCCGAGGACGCCGCGGGTGAATGCGACCTCGTCGTCCATGCCAGCGCCACCGAGAGCGGACTCGCGCGCTCACTGGAGCTCCTCGCCACGGAGGGCACGGTCCTCGAGCTGAGCTGGTATGGCGACCGGCGCATCAGCCTGCCGCTGGGGGAGGCCTTCCACTCCCGCCGCCTTGTCGTGCGCAGCAGCCAGGTGGGGGCGGTCTCCCCGGCCCGGCGCTCGCGCCGGACCTTCGCCGACCGTCTCGCGGTCTCCCTCGACCTGCTCGCCGACCCCGCCTTCGACGCGCTGATCACCGGTGAATGCGCCTTCGAGGAGCTGCCGACGGTGCTGCCCCGGCTCACCTCCGGCGCTCTCCCGGCGCTTTGCCACCGCGTCCTGTACGAATCCGAAACGGATCCTGCACGAGTTTGAGCAGGAGTACGCCCCGGTCCGTACCCATGAGCAGGAGAACGAGCTCGGCCCGGATCCGGACTACGGAGCCGGCCCGTGCCACCCCCACGCCCCGGCGGGGCGGACGTCCCACACCTGGAGAGTCAACCGTTGTTCAGCATCACCGTCCGCGACCATCTCATGATCGCTCACAGCTTCCGTGGAGAGGTCTTCGGACCCGCGCAGCGCCTGCACGGAGCGACGTTCATCGTGGACGCCACGTTCCGCCGCCCCGAGCTGGACGCGGACAACATCGTCGTCGACATCGGGCTGGCCACCCAGGAACTCGGCGGTGTGGTCAGCGAGCTCAACTACCGCAATCTCGATGACGAACCCGCCTTCGCCGGCATCAACACCTCAACGGAGGCCCTGGCCAAGGTCATCGCCGACCGCCTCGCCGACCGGGTGCACGCCGGTGCCCTGGGCGAGGGCGCCCGCGACCTGGCCGGGATCACGGTCACCCTGCACGAATCGCATATCGCCTGGGCGAGTTTCGAGCGCACCCTGTGAACCGCGCCGACGCCACCACCACGGCCGTGCGCTCGGTGCACGTCGTCATGCCCGGTGACGTCGATGACCCGGCCGCGCCGAGCGGCGGCAACACGTACGACCGCCGGGTGTGCCAGGACCTGCCCGACGCCGGCTGGCAGGTCCACGAGCACGCCGTCGCCGGCTCCTGGCCGCGGCCCGGAGCGGCCGCTCGCGCCGAACTGGCCCGGATACTGGCGGAGCTCCCGGACGGCACCACCGTCCTCCTCGACGGACTCGTCGCCTGCGGCCTCCCCGGAATCGTCGTCCCCGAGGCCCAACGGCTGCGCCTGGCGGTGCTGGTGCACCTGCCGCTGGGTGACGAGACAGGACTCGCCCCAGGCCAGGCGGCTGACCTGGACGCACGGGAGTGCGAGACCCTGCGCGCCGTGCCGGCGGTGGTGGCGACCAGCGGCTGGGCCGCCCGCCGGCTCGTGACCCACCATGAGCTCGACCCCGCCCGGGTCCATGTCGCCGCCCCCGGCGCCGACGTGGCGCCCCTGGCATCCGGTACGGACGGCGCCTCGCAGCTGCTGTGCGTCGCCTCGGTGACCCCGCGCAAAGGCCAGCACCGGCTGGTGGAAGCCCTGGCCACCGTCGCCGACCTGCCCTGGAGCTGCATCTGCGCCGGCAGCCTGCACCACGAACCCGACTATGTCGCCGGGCTCCGTGAGTTGATCGAGAAGCACGACCTCGGCGGCCGGCTGCATCTCGTCGGCCCGCAGGCCGGCGCAGACCTGGACGCGCGCTATGCCGCCGCCGACCTCCTGGTGCTCGCCTCGTACGCCGAGACGTACGGCATGGTCGTGACCGAAGCGCTCGCGCGCGGCATTCCCGTACTGGCGACGGCCGTGGACGGTCTCCCGGAGGCGGTCGGGCGCGCGCCCGACGGCAGCGTGCCGGGCCTCCTCGTACCGTCGGACGACCCGTCGGCACTGACGGCGGCGCTGCGCCGCTGGTTCGACGAGCCCGACCTGCGCCGTCGCTCGAGGGCATCCGCAAGGGAGCGGCGTGCCGTGCTCGACGGCTGGGAGAAGACATCACGGAGCCTGGCCGACGCGCTGGAACAGCTCCGCCGGGAACCCCGGAGGGCCGCATGAGCGCCACCCACACGCCCCGTTACGCCCCGGAATGGCTGGAGTTGCGGGAGGGCGCCGACGCCGCCGCCCGGGCGGCCGGACTCCTCCACCCGCTGCGACGCCACCTGGCGGACCTGCCACGGCGGGGCCCGGGGCTGGTGATCCGCGATCTCGGCTGTGGCACCGGCTCCATGGGACGCTGGCTCGCCCCCCGGCTGCCCGGCCCCCAGCACTGGATCCTGCACGACCACGACCCCGATCTGCTCGACCGGGCCGTGGCGTTGACACCCGGAAAGGCCGCCGACGGCAGCCGCGTCACGGTCGCGACGGAGCGCGGCGACATCGCCCGCCTGACGGCGGACGGCCTGGCCGGCACCTCGCTGGTGACCGCCTCAGCCCTGCTGGATGTACTCACCCGCGACGAGCTGGACTGGCTCGTCGCCGCCTGCGCCGACGCAGGATGCCCGGCGCTGCTGGCGCTCTCCGTGGTGGGGCGGGTCGAGTTCACACCGGCCGACCCGCTGGACGCCGAGATCGCCGACGCGTTCAACGCCCATCAGCGCCGCAGTGACCAGGGCCGGGGCATGCTCGGACCGGAGGCCGTCGAGGCGGCCGCCGAAGCCTTCGGACGACGGGGAGCGACGGTACGGGTGCACGCCAGCCCGTGGCGGCTCGGCGCCGATGAGTCCGCGCTGACGGCGGAGTGGCTCCGGGGCTGGGTCGGCGCGGCCTGTGACCAGCGGCCGGACCTCGCCCCGGGCGCCGAGGCTTATCTGCGGCGCCGCCTGGAGGCGTGCGCGGCGGGCGAGTTGCGGGTGCTGGTGCACCACAGCGATCTGCTCGCACTGCCCCTGCCGCCGGGCGGGACGTCATGACAGCACGCGAGGTCTGGGCCCGTATCCGCACACTCGTGGGACTGAGCATCCTCGCGGTGCTGCTGTGGCGGTTGGGCACCGGAGCGTTCCTGGACGGGCTGCGCAGAATCGACGCCCCGACCCTCCTGGCCGCTCTCGCCATCGGCCTCCTCACCACCGTGTTCAGCGCCTGGCGCTGGTGCCTGGTCGCCCGGGGCCTGAGCCTCCGGCTGCCGCTGGGCCGGGCCGTCGCGGACTACTACCGCTCCCTGTTCCTCAACGCGGCGCTGCCCGGCGGTGTCCTCGGTGATGTGCACCGCGCGGTGCGGCACGGCCAGAACTCCGGTGACCTCGGCCGGGGTGTCCGCGCGGTGGTCCTCGAACGGGCAGCGGGCCAGGTCGCCCTCCTCGCCGTCGGCGCGGCCGTACTGCTCGCCCTGCCGTCCCCCGCTCTGGCGGATGCCCGGCACCTCGCCACGACGCCGGGCGCCGCACTGGCCCTTGCCGTGGTGTGCGGCCTGGTGATCGCGGCCGCCGTCCTGCTCCGCCGGGAGCCCGGCACCTCGCGCTGGCGCCGCTCGGTCCGGGCCACGCTGGCCGAGGCCCGCCTCGGGCTGCTCGCCCGCGGCAGCTGGCCGGGAGTGCTGATCTCCTCCGTCGCGGTGCTGGCGGGACACCTCGGCATGTTCCTGCTCGCCGCCCGGGTCGCGGGATCCACCGCGCCGGCGGCCGAGTTGGCGCCCCTGATGGTGCTGGCGCTGCTGGCCATGGCGCTGCCGCTGAACGTCGGCGGCTGGGGGCCGCGGGAAGGAGCCACCGCATGGGCGTTCGGCGCCGCCGGCCTAGGAGCGGCCCAGGGGCTGACCGTCGCCGTGGTGTACGGAGTGCTCACCCTCGTCGCGAGCCTGCCCGGTGTCGGCGTGGTCCTGGGCGGGTGGTTCGCCGGGTTGCGGCCCCGGCGTCCCCAGCTCGAGTTCGAACAGCGTGTCCTCGCCGAGAGCGGAGCGTCGCACCGATGGACGTAGCGCGTTCCGCATCACCGGCGTGCCGGGGAAGCGGATCCCCGGGATGCCGTCACCGAGCAGGACCGGTGCCACGGTGACGTACAGCCGGTGCAGTGCACGCTCGTGCAGGAAGCGCGACACGGTGATGCCGCCGCCCTCGATCAGCACCCGGCCGAGGCCCCGCCGCGCGAGCGCCGGTATCAGGCGCCCGGGGGCGAACGCATCGTCCGGCAAGGTCAGTACATCGACGCCGTCGCCGTCCGGGACCCGCCCCCGGTCACTGCCCGCGCCCACCACCCACAGGGTCGGCGCGGCACCGTCGGTGAACACCCGGCGCCGCAGCGGGACCCGGCCGCGCGGATCGAGGACGACGCGTACCGGACTGGCCCCCGGACAGGCGCGCACCGTCAGCTGCGGATCGTCCGCCACGGCCGTCCCGGCCCCGACGACCACCGCGTCGGCGAGCGCCCGCAGGCGGTGCAGATGACGGCGGTCCTCCTCGCCGGTGACGTAGTCGGCGTCGCCGGTACGGGTCGCGATGAACCCGTCCAGGCTCTGCCCGAGCTGCGCGAACGCGAGCCGCGGACCTGCCAGGCACAGCGCCAGATAGCGGTCGGCGAGCAGCGCCGCCTCGGGAGAGGCGTCCTGCCCCCACTGCCGGCCGCCGTCCGCGCCCCGGACCAGCCCCGCAGCTTCGGCGTCCGCCGCGGACCGGATGCCGCGCAGCCGGTTCCAGGCCTCCGCCGCGTCGAGCACGCCCGCATCCGGCACGCCGTCGCGGTGCTCGGCGGAGCGGCCGGTCATCCCGTCACCTGCCGGGCGCGGACCGGCTGTCGGATGCCGGCGGATTCGGTCGATCGGGACATGGGCGCCTTTCGTCACGGTCCGTGCCTGGCGGAACGGAGCCGGGGAGTACTCGCCTCTGTCTACCAATCGGAACGGATCTTGTCACCGTGCGGCCTCCACGAAGCTCCGCGAAGCTCCACGAAGTTTCACGAAGACCGACAGGAAGGGCGAATTGACGTTATTGACATTTTACGGGGCGAGGAGCGAGAGGTACTCGCCGAAGGAATCGACCAGACCGGCCAGCAGCTCCTTTCCCTTGCCGGCGGACGCCATTGAGGGGCGGCCGATGACGCCGGACTCCGTAAAGGCCGACATACCGAGACTCAGCAGATGCTTCCGGTCGTCGGCAAGACAATCGGACGTCTCATAGCCGGGACGGACCAGTTGAGGATGGGCATGCAACAGGATGGATGTCTCCACTTCTCCCGCGTGCATATCGCTGTGCGACGGGGTCTGTATGCCGGCCCTGGCCCGCGCCGCATCCCAGTCCGCCGAACCCGGGAAAAGCGCCATGCGGGTACCGCCGCCGAAGGATTCCTGAACCACGTTGCGCAGTACGTAATTTCCGCCGTGCCCGTTGACCAGGATCAGGGTGCCGATACCGGACCGGCGGAGCGAGTCCGCGATGTCCCGTACGACGGCGTAGAGGGTCGTCGCGGAAATGCTGACCGTCCCCGGCCAGGCCGCATGCTCGTGGGAACAGGAGATGGTGACCGGAGGGAGGTGCAGCACCGGATACGCGGCGGCGATCTCCCCGGCGATGGTGCAGGCGATCACCGTATCGGTCACCAGCGGGAGAAATGCACCGTGTTGCTCGAAGCTGCCGATGGGAAGGACGGCCACATCGGCCCGCTGTGCCCTCGTCTCCTCGGTGGTGCTCAGCGGCAACAGGCCCGGCGCCGTCTCGTGCGTTCCCCAACCGCTCATGTTCTTCCGGCCTTTCGTACCTCGTTCTGCGGGACGTCGGCCGCCGCGCGGCCTGAATGCGGACGCAACACGAACGGATTTTTCCGAACGCGCCCACAAGAGCAGGCTACGTGGCAACGGCAAGCTCCCGCCGACCGAACGGGACGAACCGGGCGCCTGGTTGCTGTTCCTTTGTCATTGTTTCGCGTACGCCAGCCGGCGTTTACCAGCAGGGGTAGGATCACGCCATGACAGAAAGCGATGTCGTGCTCGTCAACGGTACTGGTCAGTCAGGTGTCGAACGAGTGGTGAATGTCCGACTGCCCACCGTGCACGGCGATTTTCTCGCTATCGGCTACCTGGACCGCAATTGCGGGCAGGAACAAGTGGCGCTGGTATACGGCGTCGTCGAGGGCGAGGGCGCACTCACCCGCGTGCATTCGGAGTGCCTGACCGGAGACGCCTTCGGGTCCACGCATTGCGAGTGCGGCGATCAACTGTCCGCGGCGCTGAGCGCCATCGTGGCGGAGGGGCGTGGCATTCTCGTCTACCTGCAGGGCCACGAGGGGCGGGGGATCGGTCTGTTGGCCAAACTGAAGGCGATGAAGCTCCAGACGGAGGGGCTGGACACGGTCGAGGCGAATCTCGCCCTCGGGCTGCCGGTCGACGCCCGTGACTACCGGGTGGCGGCGGAGATCCTGCACGACCTCGGTGTGCAATCCGTACGGCTGCTGTCGAACAACCCACTCAAGCGGGAAGCGCTGCTGCGGCACGGCATAAAAATCGCCGAACAGGTCCCACTGCTCATGCCGCCGTGCGAAGAGAACATCCGTTATCTGCGGACCAAACGCGAGCGCCTCCACCACTACCTGCCGCACCTGGACGGCGCGGCCGACTGGTCCTGACGCCGCATGTGACCGACCCGCTCACCCTCGTCGGTGCCGCGCTCACCACCGCGGGGCTCACCGCCGTCCTTCCCTGCCCAGACCTCTCCCCGAGCACCACCCCGCGGACGCCCACGTACTCTGCCTGCGACAACGGACGATGAGCGGAGCGGGCGAACGATGGGGACGGCGGTGCACGTTCCGCAGACGCGGGACATGATCGGTGAGGAACTCTCCGGCGACGAAGCCTGGACAGCCCTGCGCCGGTACAAAGGGCGCAAGCTGCTGCTCGACGCCTTCTCCCGTTTCCGCTACGCGGACGGTTTCAGCCACTCCCGGGCGCTGGCGTTCCAGGTGGTACTGGCCATGGTGCCGTTCACCATCGCCCTGGTGGGCGTGGCCACGACCGTGCACACCGAAAGCGTGGCGCGCACGGTCGAGCTGACCCTCAGCCGGATCGCTCCGGGTGCCAGCGCCGACCTGATCCAGGACGCGCTCGGCAGAACCCGGCGCAGTGCCGGTGCCGATGCGGGAGGCGCCGTGGCGATGTGGCTGGGGCTGGGCTTCGCGGTGCTCAATCTGACGTCCGCGATGGCGCAGATCGAGCGAGGGATGAACCGCATCTACGGCATCGAGCGGGACCGTCCGTTCCACCTCAAGTACGGGCGGAGCCTGCTGCTCTCGCTGGGTGCGGGCGCACCGATGGTACTGGGCTTCCTGATCCTCGTCGCCGGCGAGGCCGTGGGGGAGTCCCTGGTCGACGCCCTGCACTGGGACGAGGACCTGCTCAGCTGGTGGGCCTGGCTGCAGATCCCCGTCGGTGTGCTGCTCGCCTGGGTGGCTTCAGCAGTGATCTTCCACTGGTCGCCCCGGCGCGACCAACCGGGGTACACCTGGCTGGCCTTCGGTTCCGCGGTGCACCTCGTCCTGTGGGTCGCTGCGACCTGGCTGCTGGCGCTCTACGTCGCGCAGAGCGGATCGTTCGGAACGGTGTACGGCCCGCTGACCGCGTTCGTGGCTCTGTTGCTCTGGGCGAATCTCACCGGCGTGGCGCTGTTCCTCGGCGTCGCCTTCGCCGCGCAGCTGGAGGCGGCACGTGCCGGCATCACCGACGCGGTGCACCCGGACCCGGGGCCCGGTCCGTGATCGTGCGGGCCCGCACCCCGGCTGCCCCGGGTGGGGCCCCAGATGCGTACGGCCCCGGTTTCAGCGGGCGGGCGACGGCCACGACCGCCGCCGACCGTTCCCCCGCGGGGTGACCGGCCGTTTCCCTCGTGCGGTGATCGGGCACCCGTGATCCTGTTCCCCAGCCGTGACCGGAGGTGTTGGCCATGAGCGAGCACGACCAGCAGAACCCCGCCGAGCAGTACCCGCAGCCGGGCTTCCCCCAGCAGGACCAGCCTCACCCCGGGGACACCGAACGCATGGAACCGCGGCCGGACCACGGTGAGGACTCTTACCGCGGCACCGGGCGCCTGGAGGGCCGGCGCACCGTGATCACCGGTGGTGACTCGGGGATCGGGCGCGCTGTGGCGCTCGCCTTCGCCCGGGAGGGGGCGGATGTGCTGTTCACCTACCTGGCGGAGGAGGAGAAGGAGGCCCACGAGACGACTCGTCTCGTGGTGGAGGCCGGACGCCGGGCAGTCGCCGTGGTCTGCGACATCCGGGAGGAGGCGGAGTGCCGCCGGCTCGTGGACCTCGCGGTGGCGGAATTCGGCGGCATCGACGTCCTGGTGAACAACGCCGCCTATCAGATGTCGCAGCCCAACAGCATCGCCGAGATCACGACCGAGCAGTTCGACCGCGTCATGCGGACCAACGTGTACGGCATGTTCTGGCTCAGCAAGTTGTCGCTGCCCCACATGCCCGAGGGCGGCAGCATCATCAACACCACGTCCGTGCAGGCGTACAAGCCCAGCCCCCATCTGCTCGACTACGCCACGACCAAGGGCGCGATCGTCACCTTCACCCAGGGCCTCGCCGGGCACCTCGCCGACCGTGGAATCCGGGTCAACGCGGTCGCCCCCGGGCCGGTGTGGACGCCGCTCATCCCCGCCACGCTGCCGGACACCTCGTCCTTCGGCGAGCAGTCCCCGCTCCAGCGCCCTGCCCAGCCGGCCGAGATGGCGCCGGCGTTCGTGTTCCTCGCATCCCAGGACGCGAGCTACATCACGGCGGAGATCCTCAACGCCACGGGCGGCACGCCCCTGCCCTGAGCGTCATCGCGATGGGCGGGAAGTCCGCCGACCAGCGCTCGTTCGATCGCGTCGGCATCGTTGGCTACGGGGCCGTCTACATCGCCGCGGGGAGGGCACGCGCATCGGAGCCCTTTCCGCTGAGCGATCAAGGAGGTTTCAGCATGTCGCAGGTCGAGGAGTCCATCGAGGTCGCTGTCCCGGTTTCGACGGCCTATGACCAGTGGACCCAGTTCGAGGAGTTCCCGCGTTTCATGGACGGTGTGGAGCGGGTCGAGCAGCGCGGCCCGACCTTGACGCACTGGGTCACGTCGGTGGCCGGGGTCTCCCGCGAGTTCGATGCCGAGATCACCGAGCAGCTCCCCGACGAGCGTGTCGCATGGACAACGGTGGCCGGTGAGGTACGGCAGGCCGGCGTGGTGACCTTCCACCGTCTGGACGATGGTCGCTCGAAGGTCATGCTGCAGCTGGAGCACGACCCGACGGGCATCGCCGACACCGTGGGCGACAAGCTCGGATTCGTCACCCGCCAGGCCAAGGGTGACCTGGAGCGGTTCAAGAGGTTCATCGAATCCCGTGGCACCGAGACCGGGGCGTGGCGCGGTCGGGTCTGAGCCCCGCACCCACCGGCTGCCCGGGGCGGCCCGCCTCGTGCGGGCCGCCCCGGGCACTCCGCGCACCGGTTGCGGAAGAGGCCGAGCCCGCCGAGCGCCTCCTTCCCCCGGGACGCGATGGACGGGGCTGATTTTGTCGTATGGCAACTGTCCGCAGGGGTAGGCGAACGCCATCGACGGGGCCGTTACCGAGGAGGGTGATGACATGACGACGAGCGTGGGTTCTGCTGCTGCGAAGCCGAGTGCGCCCCCGAAGCCTGTGTCCCTGACTTCGCGGGCCGGCGGCTCCACGGCCGGGGAACTTCCGTGGATCGAGGAGGCGTCCAAGGTCGCTCCGAAGGACGCGCGGGCCCTGTCGAAGGTG
>NZ_JBEXKU010000029.1:0-15628 GCF_040609575.1 Streptomyces sp. NPDC004647
GTGTCCAATTCCTATCTCCGGCCGCGGCCCATTTTTGGCAGTGGTGGGGCGGGGCCACCCTTTCACCACCACCCCCGCCCCCGAAACCCCCCCCCCCCCGCCCCCCGCCGCCGCCCCGGCCGGGGCGACGGCGCTCACCTCCGTGTTCGTACGGCTGAAGCTGTCGCTGCTGCGGAACGGTCTGCGCCAGTCGTCCGGCCGTACGGCCGCGTACGTCGCCTCGATCGTGATGACACTGCTGTTCGCCGCGCTGCAGCTGTTCGGGCTGATCATGCTGCGGGGCAACGAGCACGCCGCGGCGCTCGTGGCCGTGCTGATGTCGGTACTCGCCCTGGGCTGGGCGGTGATGCCGCTGTTCTTCGCCGCCGGGGACGAGACCCTGGACCCGACCCGGCTGGTGATGCTGCCGCTGCGGCCGGGTCCGCTCGTCGTCGCGCTGTTGGTGTCCTCGATCGTGGGCATCGGGCCGCTGTTCACGCTCACGCTGGCGGTGGGCTCGGTGATCGCGGTCGCGCAGGGTTCCGCGGCCGTCGCGGTCGCGTTCGTCTCCGTCCCGATGACACTGCTGACCTGTGTCGCGCTGGCGCGGGCGGTCGCGACGGCCAACGTCCGGCTGCTGACCAGCCGCAAGGGCCGCGATCTCGCGCTGCTGAGCGGTCTGTTGATCGCCGTCGGGATCCAGGTCGTGAACTACGGGATGCAGCGGCTGGGGGCAGCGGGCGGACTGTCGGCGCTCGAGCCGGCCGCGGACGTGCTGCGCTTCCTGCCGCCGGCGTCGGCGATGGACGCCGTACGGGCCGCGGGCGACGGCGCGTACGGGACCGCGGCCGCCGAACTCGTCCTGACCGCCGGGGCACTGGCGCTGCTGCTGTGGTGGTGGCAGCGCGGGCTGACGAAGCTGATGACGAGCCCGGACGCGTCGACGACCCAGGCTGCCATGGAGCCGGAGCGCAAGGCGGGCGGCGGGCGGTCCTCGGGGCTGGCCGCCCTGTTGCCGAAGGGCCGTAACGGCACGGCCATGCAGCGCACCCTGCGCTACGTCTGGCGGCACCCGAAGACGAAGGCCGCGTGGGTGACCTCGCTGGCGATCGGAATGATCGTGCCGCTGATCAACGCGATGCAGGGCACCGGCAGCATCTACCTCGCCTGCTTCGCCGCCGGAATGCTCGGCACGCAGATGTACAACCAGTTCGGGCAGGATTCGTCCGCCTTCTGGATGGTGGCCATGACCATCTCGTCCCGCGGCGACGCCGCCGCGGAACTGCGGGGACGCGCCCAGGCCCTGGTGGCCGTCACCCTCCCGTACACGGCTCTCGTCACGGTCGCCACGGCTGTCCTGCTGAAGCGGTGGGACGCGGTCCCGGAGACGCTGGGGCTGTCCTTCGCGCTGCTGGGCGCGATGCTGGCGACGGGCGCCGTGGCGTCGGTGCTGTTCCCGTACGGCATCCCGCAGGACAGCGGCTTCAAGAACGTCGCGCCGGGGCAGGCGGGGCTGGCCTGGATCAGCATCCTGGGCGGCATGGTGGCGGGCGCGCTGCTGTGCGCTCCCGTGCTGGCGCTGACGATCTGGATGCATGTGACGGGCGCGCACGCGTGGCTGTGGCTGGTGCTGCCGCTGGGGGCGGCGTACGGTCTCGCGATCACGGAGCTGGCGCTGCGACTGTCGGCACCGCGGCTCGTATCCCGGCTGCCGGAGATCCTGACGGCGGTCAGCAAGGGGTGACACCGGGCCCGTTGGGCTGGGACGACAGGCTCCCAGCCCAACGGTGCCCGTGCGCCGCAACATTCGCCCGCCGCACCCGCCCCCGCAGCGCGGGCTGCACCGAGCCGCGTCCAACACGCCTACGGGGCACGGCGCATGGCGGCGTAGAGCACCCGCAGCGTGAGGACCGCGCTCACCGCCAGCAGGTTGTAGCCCAGCAGCGGGAAGAGCTCCAGGTGCGGGGTGACGTGGGGGCCGCGTCCGGTGCCGAGGACCAGCATCAGTACGGCCATCAGGCCCGTGCCCGCCGCCAGCAGTGTCACCAGGAACTGGTGGACCAGGCCCGAGACGAAGCGGCGGTCGCGGTCGTCGGCCAGCAGGCGCACGCGCGCGGAGAGGCGGCCCTGTTCCAGGGAGGCGGTGATGCGCTCGGCCCGGCGGGGCATGCGGCGCAGCATCGGGAGTATCGGCAGCAGTTCCTGCGCGACCGTACGGGCGAGAGCGGCGCCGTCCATGGTCTCGGTGCCCGTGCCGGCGCCCGTGCCCGTGCCGGCGCCCGCCTCGGTGGGGGTGGCGGAGACGTCGTCGTACGAGCTGCTGGTCCACGTCGCGTACGTGCGTCCCGCGCGGGCCGCGAGGCGGCCCGCCGGTCCGACCGAGAGGCGCTCGGTCACCAGGTTCGTCGCCACCCTGCGGGCCTCCCCCACCAGGTCGAAGCCCGGCGAGAGCCGGCTGAGCGTGCCCTCGAGGGTGGTCAGGGCTCGGAACACCGCGGCGACCTCCGGCGGGACGGCCAGACCGAACCGGGCGAGCAGCCGGAAGAGCGCGGTGAACATCTCCGCGTCCGCACGGCTCGACGGACCCAGGTGGCGGGCCATGAAGCGGCCCAGTTCGCGCTCCAGGAGCAGGGCATCGAGGGCGGGGCCGTCGTCGTTGCCGTCGGGGCGCGGGCCCAGCAGTTCGAGCAGAGCGTCGCACATGCCCGCGGGGTCGCCGCGGTCGACGGCCAGCAGGAGGTACTGGATGGCGTCCCGTACGGTCGCGTCGATCCGGCCCACCGAGCCGAAGTCCAGCAGCCCGATACGGGCGTTCGCGACACCGCCGCCCGCGAGCAGCAGCATGTTGCCGGGGTGCGGGTCGGCGTGGAAGACACCGTCGCGCATGATCTGGCGGAGCATGGCGCCCAGCACCGTACGGGCGAGGGCGTCCCGGTCCAGGCCGCGGGCGTCGGCGTCGGCCCCGGCGCGGTCCAGGGTCACGCCGTCCAGCCACTCCTGGACCATCACCCGGGCCGAGGACAGCTCGTGGTGCACGGCCGGTACACGGACCGGGGAGTCCGGCGCGCGGCCTTCGCAGGCCGCCGCGACCGCGTCCGCGTTACGCGCCTCGATCCGGAAGTCCAGCTCCTCGCGGACCGCGACGGCGAAGCCGTCCGCCAAGTCCCGCAGGCCCAGGTCCTGTACGGAGCGGGCCCGGACGTGCAGCCCCTGTGCCATGGCGAGAACGATGTCGAGGTCGCGCTCGACGGACTCGCGGATCCCGGGCCGCTGGACCTTGACGACCACCGTGCTGCCGTCGCGCAGGGTGGCCCGGTGCACCTGGGCGATGGAGGCGGCGGCGAGCGGCTCGTGGTCGAACGCGTCGAAGACATCGGTGACCGGTGCGCCCAGCTCCTCGCGGAGCACCGTCTCGACGTCGTGCCAGGGCGCCGCCGGTACGTCGCTCTGCAGCCGGCTGAGTTCCTCGACGATGTGCGGAGGCAGCAGGTCACGGCGCGTGGAGAGCACTTGGCCGAGCTTGATGAACGTACCGCCGCACTCCTCCAGCGCGAGCCGGAGCGACCGGGCGGCCTCGCGGCCCGCCTCGTCGGCGAGCGCGGCGCGGTCGACGCTGGCGCGGCCGCGGACGTAACGCCCCAGGCCGTGGCGCATGAAGATGCGGCTGATCTGGGAGTAGCGGCGGGCGCGGGTGAGGCGGCGGCGTACGGCCCGCCCCCACTGCACGGGGCGTGGCCAGCTGCCGGACGGGACCGCGATCTCGATGACGACCAGGACCGCCATGGCGGCGAGGAGCGAGAAGGTGAGCGAGACGGTGGAGAGCGCGGCGCGGCTGTCGGTGTCCTCGAGGGAGCGGTTGAACAGCTGGAACGCGGTCATGCCCACGGCGCAGGCGATGAGGGTGCGCAGTGCTCCGATGCGGATGCCGAGCAGGCGGCGGGATCCGAGTGAGATCCCGGTGAAGAAGATGCCGACGGTGACGACGACGATCAGCGCGGTCAGGGCCGCCCGGGCGGCATCGTCGAAGGCGCCGGCGGCGGTGACGGCCAGCGGCAGCGACAGCGGCGGCGGCATCGGCGACATCGTGGGGTTCCCTCCCGGCTGGTAGCGGGTTGCGGTCGGTGGGGGGCGACCGGGCGGGTCGGCGCGCAGGTGCGGAGTCGGGGCGGGTACGGCCCGCGGCCTGCGGGTGGTACGGCGATTCGGCCGCCTCGCGGTCGGCCCGCTCCACGCGTCACCGGAATGAACCGGAGCCTAGGGCATAGGTGACGGTGCGGGCGCACGGTGCCCCGGCCAGGGCCTGGTGGGCGGCCCTTGCGGCCCTTCGGGGGCGGTGGAGAGTGGCGGCGGCCGGAAACGGCCGACGCGGGTGACCGTCCCGGCGCCGGGCAGCGGGGCACAGCAGCCCGGCAGCCCGGCAGCCCGGAGCGCAGCGGCCCCGGGCAGGCGGGGAGGCGGCAGCCCCGGGCCGCGAAGGGCCGCCGCCGCGGGTTCAGGCCGGCAGGGTCGCCAGCAGGAAGGGCTCGACCGCCGTGCGCCAGCCCTCGGGGTGGTCGTAGTGGGCGAGGTGGCCGGCGTCGGGGACCTCGGCGTATTCGCCGCAGGGCAGGACACGGACCATCTCCTGGGCCTCCGCACGGCCGAGTTCGCCGTCGATGCCCCGCACGACGAGGGCCGGGCACTGGACCAGGGCCAGTTCCTCCCAGTGCGCGTCGTGCACCCAGGTCTCACGGGAGGTGAGCATCTGGCGGCGGGAGAAGACCGGGCGCCAGCCGTCGCCACGCTCCGCCATCACCTCGGAGTAGAACTCCCCGCGAGAGGGGCGCGGGCGCTCCAGCCACGGGTCGTCCTCGCCGAACCACTTGCGGACGTCCGCGAGCGTCGCGAACGGCAGCGGCCAGGTCTTGAACCACTGCTCCCACTCCCGCTGCGACTGCGCGCCCAGCGCGGAGGCACGCATGTCGCAGATGACCAGTGCTTGCACGAGGTCGGGACGGCGGGCCGCGAACTGCCAGGCGGTCAGGGCACCCATGGAGTGGCCGATGAGCGTGACGGGGGCGAGGTCGAGCTGCTCGACCGCGGCCTCGGCATCGGCGACATACGCCTCCCGGGTGTACGGGCCGTCCGCGGGCTTCTCGCTGCGACCGTGGCCGCGCTGATCGAGCGCGACGGCCCGGTGCCGGGCGGAGAGCCAGCGGGCGGTGCCGGCCCAGTGGGATGCCCGCCCCATCAGGCCGTGCAGTAACAGAACTCCGGGTGCCTTCGCGTCCTCCCGGCCGCCCTTGGGCGGGTCGGCGAACTCCCAGGCGGCGAGCCGAACACCGTCGGCTCCGTTCACGTCGATGCGCCGCACCATGTGTCCTGGCACCCCCATTCCTTCCGGCCGCTCCGCGTCGTCAGCTGCGTCATCAGCTGCAGGGTCCTTGGTACGTGGTGGCCCGCAGACACACTATCGAACCCCCGTTCGAATAAGTGGTTCTGGCGCGCAAGACCCCTCGTTCGAGTGACTCCGTTCAAGGATTGACGACCGACACCGAGGGGAGACAGCTACCGGGAGGCGGGCCCTACGGGGAAGAGGGTCCGCAGGGGCGGGGAATGACCCTGAGAGCTCGGGGCTCCGGGTCGCCAGGGCCTCCGGCAACGGAGGCCCTGAGGGGGGACATGGGGAGGCAGGGCCCCGGATGCTCAGCGCACCGGGGCCCCTGCCGACACCGTTGCCCGGGCGGTTGCCCAGGGCAGCCCCGCCCACGCTCCACGGGCTCATGACAGCCCCCTCCCCGAGTCGGCGGACCGCCCCTTCGGGCGGACCGTGAAAACTCATGGGCCATATGCCTCAGCGACAGCGTCGCACGCGCGGCGCCGGAGCGCTGCCCCCCAGCCGCCATTGTCCGGGAATCCGGGGGAGCCCGGCCGTATGGGTGCGCCAGGGCGCACGCCGGACGCCAACTCATCCTCCGCGAGCGGTCGTTGAGGCCTGAGTGAGATGCGGACAGCAGGGTCCGGCGTCAGGATGATTCGGGAAATATCGAGAAGACCGAGAACGGAAAACGGGAGAGACGGAGAGTCAGGGACAGGGGGACGAGCGACGCGTGGCGTCAGCGCTTGGCGACGAATACGTGCGAGGCGATGTCCGCCCGCAGCTCAGCGGCCTCGCCACTGCTGCCCACCAGGACCCCGCCCGCCGACTCCGTCACGCTCACCACGGCACCGGGCTGCACCCCGGCCCTGCGCAGCGTGTACATCAGCTGCGCGTCCGTCTGGATCGGCTCGCCGATACGCCGCACCACCGCGGTCTTGCCCTCGGAGCCCGAGTCGAGGTCCATCAGGCTCACCATCCCGTCGTCGAGGAACGGGTCGGCCTCGGCCTTCTCCCCCAGCTCCTCCAGACCCGGGATCGGATTCCCGTACGGCGACTCGGTCGGATGCCGCAGCAGCTCCAGCACGCGGCGCTCCACCGCCTCGCTCATCACGTGCTCCCAGCGACACGCCTCGGCGTGCACCTGCTCCCACTCCAGACCGATCACGTCGACGAGCAGGCACTCGGCGAGCCGGTGCTTGCGCATCACGCGGGTCGCCAGCCGGCGCCCCTCCTCGGTGAGCTCCAGATGCCGGTCCCCGGCGACGGTCACCAGACCGTCCCGCTCCATACGGGCGACCGTCTGGCTGACCGTCGGCCCGCTCTGATCAAGCCGCTCCGCGATCCTGGCGCGCATGGGGACCACACCTTCCTCTTCCAGCTCGAGGATGGTGCGGAGATACATCTCCGTGGTGTCGATCAGTCCGGACATGCGTGCCCCTCGATGAGTCGTGCGGTGGCCCCGAACTCAATTCTGACGCATCGCGCCGACAACTGGGCCCCGTCGGGCCATGCGGTATTGACAGGACGCCGGTCGAGACCCCAACGTGATCCGCGCCACCCTGGTACGTACCTGTGAAATCCCCTCGGAAATCCCCCTCGGAATCCCTACGGAAGGGCCTCAGCGGCGATGAGCGAGAGCAAGCTGGCCGGGCAGTTCTTCGACGCCGCGATCGAGCTGCTGCGGCGAGCCCGCGACGAGGAGGCCGAGAACATCGCGACGGCGGGATCGATGATCGCCGACACCGTGGCGGAAGGGGGCCGGCTCTTCGCCTTCGGCGCGGGGCACTCCTCGCTCCCCGCGCAGGACGTCGTCTATCGCGCGGGCGGGCTCGCTCTGATGAACCTGCTCGCCGTGCCCGGCGTGATCGGTGTCGACGTCGTGCCCGCCACGCTCGGCAGCGCGCTGGAGCGTGTCGACGGCCTCGCCGGAGCCGTCCTCGGCACCGGCCCTGCCCGGCACGGCGACCTGCTGGTGATCATCTCGCTGTCGGGCCGGAACCCGCTGCCGGTGGAGATGGCCATGGGCGCCCGGGCCAAGGGTCTGAAGGTGATCGGCGTGACCTCGCAGGCGTACGCGGGCGACACGCGCTCCCGGCATGTCTCCGGCACGTACCTCAGGGATCACTGCGACCTCGTCCTGGACAGCAAGATCGCGGTCGGTGACGCGGAGCTGACCGCCGAGGGCATCGAGGCGCCCTTCGCGCCCGCCTCGACGGTGGTGACCAGCGCCTTGATGCAGGCCGTCATGGCGACGGCCGCGGGCGAGCTGGTGGAGCGCGGGATCACGCCGCCGCTCCTGCGCTCGGGCAACGTGGACGGGGGCCACGAGTGGAACAGCCGGGTGATGACCGAGTACGCGGACCGGATCTTCTTCCGTCACTGAGGCGCGTCCGGGGCCGCCTCCCAAGCCACCTCCGGCGCGCCTCCGTGTCCCGGAGTCGCTCCGCGGGGCGGTAGCGGGGCGGCAACAGACCCTCCCGCGTGTTCGCGAGCGCGCCGGACAGACCGGTGCGTGAGCGAGTCGGCTCCAGGTCCGCCGAGCGGCTCCGGGCCATGCCTCCCGGACATCGGAGGGCCCGGCCGATGGCTGCGGTGGCCACGCCCTGCCTCCGCCCGCGCGCGCAGCCGCGAGGCGGCAGCGCGTGGCGCGGAACTCGGCGCGAACCGTCAGTACACCGTCAGTACAGCTGCCGGGCCAGATCCAGGGCAGCGGCCGCGCGGTCTGCCACGTCCTCCGCGTACTCCGCGTCCGCCCGCTCGAAGGCGCGGCGGCCGGACGAGCGGAGGAAGGTCGCCACGCCCAGCGTCCGGCCCCTGCTGCGCAGCACCACGCACAGCGCGTGCACCGAGTCCTCCGGCCACTGGCGGTCCCGTGCCCACTGCCCGGCCTGCTCGCCGGCCGCCGTGCCCGAGCCGTCCGCGGTGCGGCCGCCCGTTCGAGCGCTCGCCGTACGGCTGCCCTCGCTGGTCCGGACCGGGCCGTTGCGTTCGACGGCTTGGAGTGCCGGGTGGCCCTTGATGTAGCGCACGGGGATGCCGCCCGTCGCGATCGGGGAACACGGGCCGCCCGAGCCCGCGGGCGTGGCCGCGGCCCGTACGAGCCGGACGGGCTCCCCGTCCGCCACCAGGTCCAGCAGTGCGTGGTCCGCGAAGCCCACCAGCGCGAAGTCCATGAAGACGGTCGCCGCCTCCGTGGGGTCCTCGCACTCGGCGGCGGCACGTCCCGCGCGGTGCAGTTGGTTGGCGCGGAAGCGCAGCACCGAGCTCTCCTGTTCGAGCAGCTTGGCGTCCGTGACGTCCTCGAAGAACCAGCCGACTCCGAGCGGGACCGGCTCCTCGGCGAGCGGCGACCCGAGCCGCAGGAAACGGCTGCGCCAGCAGCGCCGCTCCTGCTGCTTGCCGTCCCCGCCCTCCTTGCCCTGAGCGCCGCGCACGGTCACCCACAGATCGGAGGGCGCGGGCGGCGCGCCCTCGGCCAGTACGTGCTGGAACGCGCTTTCCAGTTCCTCCACACCATGCGACAGCAGGTCGCCCAGGGGGCGTCCGAGCACCGCCGTACGCCCCTCGTGCAGGGCACGCGCCGCGTGCGCGTTGGCGACTGCCGGGCGCAGATCGACGTCGACGAGCACCACGCCCCACTCCGCGCCCTCGAACAGCGCCTCGCTCAGCGCGATGGACCGCTCCAGATCGATCTGGGCGTGCACCTCGCTGAACGCGCAGTAGACACCGGCGGCGCGCCCGTCGGTGGCGCGGACAACGGCCGACTGGGTGCGCAGCAGCACCCGCCCGCCTTCCTTGGTGACCAGCGCGAACTCATGGACCTGGCGGCCCGGGGTCGTCATCGCGCTCAGCAGCCGGCCCTCCACGTCCGCGGCGTCCGCGGTACGGATCGCCCAGCCCGCGAAGCCGCGCCGGCCGACTGCCTCGTCGGCCGTCCAGCCGAGGATGCGCTCGGCCTCGCGGTTCCAGTGGGTGATGACGCCATCGGCGTCGAACGCGCACAGGGCCGCGTCCATGCCGTCCAGCAGCGCCGTGAGCAGGTCGGAGTCCTCGTGGTCGGACTCCGGGGGCTCCGGCTCGGGCGGCGGGGCGGACTCGTCTGCGGCACCGTCCCCGGGGCCCGCGCCCGCGCCCGAACCGGGATCCGGCCCCGCGGGGCCTCCGGGGCCCGTCGAGCCCGAGTCCGCCGGTCGGGCGGGGCCGGAAGGCCGGGAAGCAGTCACCTGGCACCTCCTGCTGAACGTGGCTGCATGGGCTGCACGTCAGATCATTCAACTGGAACGTGACACAACCCACAGCGTGTTCCCGAAAATCGGCTCTACTTCAAGCTTCCCGCACGATCACGACTGGGCACAGGGCATATCGCGGGCACATCACACCGCCTTCCCATAAATCGCTTCGACAGTGAGATGGCTCCGGAGGGCGCTCTCGACCGCCTCGCGGGTGTTGTCGTCCTCGTCCGGAAGGAGGTGCGGACAAAAGAGGTGCGGACATCTGCATCGCCACGGCCACGGTGTCGCCGAAGCGCGGGGCAACGGTTTTCGGGCCCGCCCCATGCATGATCAACAGGCTGGCGTCAGCGTGCCGCAGACCGTGGATGCGAAGGTCGTGGGGATCGGTCGGGTACCGGCTCCTAAGGGCAGCAAGGGCGTCCAGGACGGTCTGCGAGACCGTGACCGTCCGTACGACCGCTCCTGGGAGCCCCAGAAACGTTCACAGAGCCCGGCGTGCCATGTTGATTACGCGTTGGGCGTCGGCGCCGAAGACCGCGGATTGGCGCAAGGTGTTCCAGGTGCGCAGGTAGGTTGCGATGCTGTCATCGTCGTTGATCCACAATTCTGCGTGCCAATCCTCGACGACCACGAGCCGCTCGTCATAGATCCAGAACCCGTTGGCCGGCATGATCTTCAAGGATGCGGCGAACGGCACGATCCCCAGCTCGACCGTGTCCAAACCGACGACGCTCGCGAGCCGGTCGAGCTGTGCGGCAAGTACGGAGGGCGGGCAGATGAGCGTACGCAGGGCCCCCTCCCACATCATGATCTGGTGCCGCTTGCCGGAGTCGTACAGCCCCTCTTGGCGCCGGATCCGGGCGCGCACCGCCTCCTCGGTGTCCCGAGGCGACTGCATGAGTTCGGCGTGCCGAGTGAAGACCGCTCGTGCGTAGTCTGCCGTCTGGAGCATGCCCGCCACGAGGCAGTTCTCCCAGATGCGCAGTGTGGTGGTACGGCCGTGCTCGGCGGTGATCGCATCCTGTACGGCCCTGTGACCCGAGGCCAGTTGTCGGCGCCACGACCGAATGTGGGATTCAAGTCCCTTGAGCCGGGAGTTCAGTTCCTCGGCGGCGTCCGGTTGGTCAGTCGCTTCTGCCCAGGCTCGCAGATCTTCTGCTGTCGCGGTCTGGCGTCCGTTCTCCAGCTTGTAGATCTTGGAGTGCGACCAGCCCAGCCGTTCCGCCAGTTGTGTGCCGGTGAGCCGACCGCAAGGACCCGAAACGCGCAGTTCCCGGAGTCTCGCGCCGAGGGCGGCCCGTGCCTTCTGAAAGTCTGTACTCACCGGTCACACGCTACTGCTACGCGTTCTCGGTCAGGTCCGCAGCGAACGCCTCGTACGGAACCGCGTAGTGCCAGCCCGCGTCACGCGTCTGGGCATAGCGGTTGACCTCTACCGGCTCGGTGATCAGTTCAACGTCGACCAGGTTGTCGGCGTCATCGAAGTTCAGCAGAGCGACCAGGCGCGAGTCGAAGATCCAGAAGTCCTCTTCGGGGAGGCGTAGACGGTCGGCATCTTCGCGCCACAGGTTGCGGATGTCCTCTCCCACGGCGCAGTTCCGCTTGGCGTTGTCGAGCAAGTAGAGCTGGCCCGGAGTCGGCGGGTTGTCCACGATCCGAACGCGCTCGAAGCGCTTGCGCGACGCCGTCTGCGCCTTCACGTTGCTGCACCACGCGTCGTGGTAGTCCCACTGCACGGGCTGACCGGCGATGAACTGTGCGTAGGTGTCAGTGACTTCGTCTGACGCGTACCGGCGGCGGGTCTCCAGCCGCCACGCGGTGTGCTCGAATGTCTCGAAGAGCCGCGAGAAGGTGTCCAGATCGATGATTCGTGGCACGCGGGTGACCTCCTTGGGGCCGAAGTCGACCAGCAGTTCGCGCGGCACAACGATCGGCACCTCACCTTCGTTGAGATGCCGAAGTTCGGCGATGTCCTCGGGGTCGGTGAGCGGCATTCCGTGGACGATGATCTCTCCGCTGTCCAGGTCTTCGTGCACGGCGGGACAGCCACCGCCGCCCGAGCCCGTGCCGTTGAAGCGCAGTCGCCGCGCCATGGTCACGTCCTTTCGTTGGAGCTCAGATCCACACCAAGCATTCATGGGCCAAAGCCCTCGCGGAACAAGGTGCCTGACACTGCGTGAGACCACCCGAGAACATTCAGTCAGCATACGAGAACAGTCGAGAACATCGCGTGGTGTTCTCCAACTCCTTTTCCCTAGCGTCTTATCCATGGCGAGCAAACAGGGCAGGGGAGAGCAACTGGTCGTCGGCACGCTGGTCGCCGACTCCGGCACCGGACGCGTCGGCGTCCTCATGGGACGGGTCGGGCCGCGCATGCAGCTCCGCCCGCCGCACGGTGGCCTGGAATGGGAGGCCGAGCCGGACAACGTGGAACCGGCCACCACGCTGGACGAACTGCGGGTGAAGGTGACCGAGATCAACCTGCGGCGGGTGCGGGGGTGACCCGGTCAGTGTTCCGATTCGTGGATCACACGATCGCCGCGCACCCGGATACGGAGGTGACCCTCGAAGCACAGTGCCTCTCGTGCGAGGAGGAGTCCGGCGGTGAGACCGACGCCGCTGCGGTCGACATGTGGTGCCTGAAGCACTCCGGACGCACCGGGCACCTGGGCTTCAGACGGGTCATGACCTCGTTCGCCGTGGTCGTGCGAGCAGAATGAGCCCCTGCCCTCCCTGTGACTGCGGCGGCGCAGCGCAGCGGGGGCAGGTCCAAGGCCCCCACCTCGGCCAAGCGGTCGGCGCAAGCCGGCCGGGCCGAGGTGGGCCGGCAGCCCCGGCCGTCCGCCCTCCCCCGTGGCGGGACGGCCGGGGCCTGGTACCGGCTCACGCAGCGAAAATCGTCGCGCATCGAAAATTGGGTTGTGGGTGCCGGGGAGGGGTGCCTAGCGTGTGCTGTACACGAGAAGGGAGGTGGTTCGGCAGATGAAGTCAAACCGGACGCGTGAGGTGACTGCGGGCTAGCAGTCCGTCGTCGCGCTCTGCGCACAGCCGGACCTGGCGCCACGTGGGACGCCATGGAGGGAGAGATCCCGCCAGCCGGCCTATTCCCAAGCAGTCACCCGACCCGCGAGCTGCCGGTACGTCCGACCGGCCCTCTGGCGCCCCTGGGCGCCGGAGGAGAGAGCTCGCGGGTCGCCTGCGTTTCCGCCCGCGGTGACTGCTTCGTTCCCGCCGTGGCCCCGCCTCGTTTCCGCCCGCCGTGGCTACTTCGTTCCCGCCCGCCGAGCCGGCGCTCGCTCCGCGCCGGTCACTATCCGCCGACCGCAGCCCGCAGCCTGTCGACCCGATCCTCCGCAGTCGTACCGACCCCGCCGGTCCGCTGAGCGACACAGGCCGGGGACGCTCGCCCCGGAGCACGTACCCGGTGCGTCCCCCTTCGGGAGCTCGCGCCGCGGCGCGCAGCGGGGACACACGCGCCCAGCGTTCCGGGCCCGAATACCGCGCAGGAAGCGGCGGAGTCCGGGACGGACGAACCGAGGCCCGTCCCGGTACGGAGCCGGAGGCGGTGGGGATCCGCGACCGGCTACGGGCAGAGGCGCTCCACCTGCCAGCCGGCCTCCGCACGCACATAGCGGAGGCGGTCGTGAAGCCGGTTCTCGCGGCCCTGCCAGAACTCGACCGACTCCGGGCGGACGCGGTAGCCGCCCCACTCCGGCGGGACCGGGACCTGTTCGCCCGGCGGGTAGCGGTCGGCCAGCTCCTCGTACGTGCGGTCCAGTTCCGCCCGGGAGGCGACCCTCGAGGACTGCTCGCTGGCCCAGGCGCCCAGCTGGGACCCGTGCGGCCGGGTACGGAAGTACGCCGCCGTCTCGTCCCGTCCGGTCCGTTCCGCCACGCCGCTGACGATCACCTGGCGGGCGATCGGGTGCCACGGGAAGAGCAGCGAGATCTGCGGATTGGCCGTGAGCTCGCGACCTTTGCGCGAGCGGTAGTTCGTGTAGAAGACGAAGCCGCGCTCGTCGAAGTGCTTCAGCAGCACCGTGCGGGAACTGGGGCAGGACGTGGCCGGGTCGGCCGTGGAGACCACCATGGCGTTCGGTTCGAAGATCCCGCTCGCCGCGGTCTGCTCGAACCAGCGGCTGAACTGGTCCATCGGGTCCGCGGCCAGGTCGGCTTCCGCCAAGCCCTCCGCCCGGTAGTGCTCGCGCATGGCAGCCGGGTCGAGAGCCCGCGCGGTGGGTTGTTCCGGGTCAACGTGTGGCACGCGCAATATCTTGCAGCATGGCCCTCACCGCCCGTCGCCCGGCCGACAACGGGGCCGGAAACATGCCGGCGCGAGGCGCTGCCTGGCCGCTGTCGAGAGGGAGGACCGGGGCGCGGGGGCCGGGCCGACGCCGGGCCCGCCGGGCCGGAATTCGGCCCGAGCCGAGGCGGCTGCCGTTCGAGGGCGGACCCACGCGCGGCGTGCAGTCTGCCCCCACCGCAACCCTCGTAATCCTCGCGGCCGGGAACGGGGCAGTGTGCCCCATCTCACGCTTCCCGGCAGGTGCCGAACCCGCCAAAATCAAGGGCTGGACCACTGTGGTCTCCGGACACAGCGAGATATCGTGTCCGGCCTGTACTGACCCGTAACGACCGGCGACCTGCCCCCACACACGGCTCGGACCATCGCGCGGCCCGCCCTTTCCGGGCTGCTTTCTGCCGCGGCCGGGTGACCCGCACCCGCACGGGGCATCACCGGGGTGACTGGTTCGGACCGCAGGCCGCATCCGGCGGCCGCGTAACCGGCTCGGCACCGACCCTGACAGCTTGGTCGCAGAGCCGCATGTCGACCACCTCATGAGGAGCCGCCTGATGTCCGACTTCGTACCCGGACTCGAAGGAGTCATCGCGTTCGAAACGGAGATCGCCGAACCCGACAAGGAAGGCGGCGCGCTCCGCTACCGAGGCGTCGACATAGAGGACCTCGTCGGCCACGTGTCCTTCGGGAACGTCTGGGGCCTGCTGGTCGACGGCGCGTTCAATCCCGGCCTGCCCCCCGCCGAGCCGTTCCCGATCCCCGTCCACTCCGGCGACATCAGGGTGGACGTGCAGTCCGCGCTGGCGATGCTCGCCCCGGTCTGGGGTCTGAAACCGCTGCTCGACATCGACGAGGCACAGGCCCGGGACGACCTCGCCCGGGCCGCTGTCATGGCCCTCTCCTACGTCGCCCAGTCCGCGCGCGGGCAGGGTCTGCCGATGGTCCCGCAGAAGGAGATCGACAAGGCAGACAGCGTCGTCGAGCGCTTCATGAAGCGCTGGCGCGGCGAGCCCGACCCCAAGCACGTCAAGGCCGTCGACGCCTACTGGACCTCCGCCGCCGAGCACGGCATGAACGCCTCCACGTTCACGGCGCGGGTCATCGCCTCGACCGGGGCCGATGTCGCGGCGGCCCTCTCCGGTGCGGTCGGAGCCATGTCCGGCCCGCTGCACGGCGGCGCGCCGTCGCGCGTCCTCGGCATGATCGAGGAGATCGAGCGGACCGGCGACGCGACCTCGTACGTCAAGCACGCCCTGGACAAGGGCGAGCGCCTGATGGGCTTCGGCCACCGTGTCTACCGCGCCGAGGACCCGCGGGCGCGCGTGCTGCGCCGGACGGCCAAGGAGCTCGCCGCACCGCGCTTCGAGATCGCGGAGGCGCTGGAGCGGGCGGCGCTGGACGAGCTGCACAGCCGGCGGCCCGACCGGGTGCTCGCCACCAACGTGGAGTTCTGGGCAGCGATCGTGCTGGACTTCGCCGAGGTCCCGGCGCACATGTTCACCTCGATGTTCACCTGCGCCCGCACCGCCGGATGGAGCGCGCACATCCTGGAGCAGAAGCGCACCGGGCGGCTCGTACGGCCCTCGGCCCGGTACGTGGGGCCCGCGGCCCGCGACCCGCGCGAGGTCGTGGGTTACGGGGGCATCGCTCACTGAGCTCACTGAGCGGAGCCATGCGTATGGAGAGCGCCGGGCGGTGGAAACCGTCCGGCGCTCGCGTTCACGGCTGCCGGGCTCGGCGGCGGCCGGGGCTCGACGG